>NZ_JAGTUL010000139.1:0-334 GCF_018224605.1 Shewanella sp. M16
GCGTTAGTAGTAAATGATCATCGAATCTAAATTAAAAGGAAGTGTAATGAAAATAAGTATTTTTTATTATTTTGCAGCAGCTTTTATCATGCTTTTAGGGTTAGCCTATAACGTTATAGAGCAAGACTTTTTCGGTTCAGGTATATTTTTAGTTTCTTCAATAGTATTTCTGGCTTTAGGTATACTAAAAAAACGTTTGCCGTCAAAATCAAACAACGTTGCATAATATGCTACTAACAAGTTGCCTAAGTTCGCCGCTAAAAAGCGCGGCTGGGACAAATACTCACAAGGCTTCGCCTAACATCGTTCTCATTTGCCCCTTGGCAAAGCGTTA
>NZ_JAGTUL010000140.1:0-332 GCF_018224605.1 Shewanella sp. M16
TGACCTACTCTCACATGGGGAGACCCCACACTACCATCGGCGCGTTTGCGTTTCACTTCTGAGTTCGGGATGGGATCAGGTGGTTCCACAAGGCTATTGTCACCAAGCAAATTCTGTTTATTACCGTTTCCATCTCTGGCTCACGTTAATAATAATTCGGAAAGCTGATTTGCTTTGTTTGAGTTCAAACTTTATCAAGTATCTGTATTCTGTCTAAGGCTTTTCGTACGACCTCCATGGAAGGAGGAAGTGCTAGAAAATGTCTGGAACATTTTCAGTAAAACCCATCTGGGTTGTATGGTTAAGCCTCTCGAGTCATTAGTACATGTTAG
>NZ_JAGTUL010000141.1:0-331 GCF_018224605.1 Shewanella sp. M16
CTAACATGTACTAATGACTCGAGAGGCTTAACCATACAACCCAGATGGGTTTTACTGAAAATGTTCCAGACATTTTCTAGCACTTCCTCCTTCCATGGAGGTCGTACGAAAAGCCTTAGACAGAATATCGACACTTGATGAAGTTTGAACTCAAACAAAGCAAATCAGCTTTCCGAATTATTATTAGCGTGAGCCAGCGATGGGCACGGTAATAAACAGAATTTGCTTGGTGACAATAGCCTTGTGGAACCACCTGATCCCATCCCGAACTCAGAAGTGAAACGCAAACGCGCCGATGGTAGTGTGGGGTCTCCCCATGTGAGAGTAGGTC
>NZ_JAGTUL010000142.1:0-328 GCF_018224605.1 Shewanella sp. M16
ACTAAGCATAATTTACTATTGAATATTCAAGACACTTAATAAAGTGTTTGAGAACTCATGTTCAATGCTTTCGCATTAAACGTTTTGTAATTAATCACATGACAGACTCATGCAATTAAATACTATCAGCTTTCCAAATTGTTAAAGAACAATGCGTACCGGCTCGCGGCGCATTTAGCTCTGACTTCTCCTAAGAGAAGCTAAACAAGCAATCTGTGTGAACACTCAACAAACATTAAGTTAGTCGTATAGGTAAGGAGGTGATCCAGCCCCAGGTTCCCCTAGGGCTACCTTGTTACGACTTCACCCCAGTCATGAACCACAAAGT
>NZ_JAGTUL010000143.1:0-320 GCF_018224605.1 Shewanella sp. M16
CCTTACCTATACGACTAACTTAATGTTTGTTGAGTGTTCACACAGATTTGCTTGATAGAAGAAAGAGTAAAAGATGGACCTAGTTAAATAGGTTTATCAAAGATGGGTCTGTAGCTCAGCTGGTTAGCACCCCAATCCCTTCATAAAGAGTAGGGTGAGGTCGGTGGTTCTAGATGGACTTAGATTTATCAATAAGATGGGTCTGTAGCTCAGCTGGTTAGAGCGCACCCCTGATAAGGGTGAGGTCGGTGGTTCAAGTCCACTCTGACCCACCAAATCTTCGTTATCCTTTGTTAAATTAACACTCGTTTAGTGAACTA
>NZ_JAGTUL010000144.1:0-316 GCF_018224605.1 Shewanella sp. M16
GCGCTCACCACTTTGTGGTTCATGACTGGGGTGAAGTCGTAACAAGGTAGCCCTAGGGGAACCTGGGGCTGGATCACCTCCTTACCTATACGACTAACTTAATGTTTGTTGAGTGTTCACACAGATTGCTTGTTTATCTTCTCTTAGGAGAAGTCAGAGCTGAATGCGCCGCTAGCCGGTACGCATTGTTCTTTAACAATTTGGAAAGCTGATAGTATTTAATTGCATGAGTCTGTCATGTGATTAATTACAAAACGTTTAATGCGCAAGCATTGAACATGAGTTCTCAAACACTTTATTAAGTGTCTTGAATATT
>NZ_JAGTUL010000145.1:0-315 GCF_018224605.1 Shewanella sp. M16
CCAAAAGCACATGTAATTTGCTGCGTAGTTTCGACGACAAAGCCAGATCATCCATAAGGAGAGCAGAGGCCTTCTCTCTTATGAAATCACTGGCTAGGGAGTCTTTCAGGGCATTTTGGTATTTGAGGATAACTTGCTTCTTAATCTCACCGGATTTGATACCAGCTCGCTTCTGAATGCCTCTGACGGTGTGATACGAAAGGCTGAACTGGCTAGAGACAGCGGCAAGCGAGTAACCCGCCGCAATCATAGCTAAAACTTCGCCTTCGATATGGGGCGGAGTCTTAGCCAATAACTTCTCCTAATTCGCTTAAA
>NZ_JAGTUL010000146.1:0-315 GCF_018224605.1 Shewanella sp. M16
CCAAAAGCACATGTAATTTGCTGCGTAGTTTCGACGACAAAGCCAGATCATCCATAAGGAGAGCAGAGGCCTTCTCTCTTATGAAATCACTGGCTAGGGAGTCTTTCAGGGCATTTTGGTATTTGAGAATAACTTGCTTCTTAATCTCACCGGATTTGATACCAGCTCGCTTCTGAATGCCTCTGACAGTGTGATACGAAAGGCTGAACTGGCTAGAGACAGCGGCAAGCGAGTAACCCGCCGCAATCATAGCTAAAACTTCGCCTTCGATATGGGGCGGAGTCTTAGCCAATAACTTCTCCTAATTCGCTTAAA
>NZ_JAGTUL010000147.1:0-308 GCF_018224605.1 Shewanella sp. M16
CATTATACCAGCCTGAAATACCGTCAGCGGCTGTGGAAATATCAAATCACCCAGAGCATGAGCCGTCGCGGTAACTGCTGGGATAATGCGCCAATGGAGCGGTTTTTCAGAAGTTTAAAAACGGAATGGCTCCCGACACAAGGCTACAAGAGTTTTAGCGAAGCTAAACAAGATGTGACCGATTACATCATTGGTTATTACTGTGAAGTCAGGCCACATCATTACAATGCAGGATTGAGCCCAAATGAATCAGAGCGACGATTTTGGGAAGATTCTAAAGCTGTGGCCAAATTTAGTTGACCACTACA
>NZ_JAGTUL010000148.1:0-296 GCF_018224605.1 Shewanella sp. M16
CTGAAGTGAATGTGTTACAAAGCTCGGTTACGAGTTAAATCATAAGTCCGGGTCCCCTTCGTCTAGAGGCCTAGGACACCGCCCTTTCACGGCGGTAACAGGGGTTCGAATCCCCTAGGGGATACCATCTATATTTTATAGAGAGTGGTTCCTAGCAAATAACTAACGAGTTGTTTGGTAAGAACAAGGCATTTGCTTCCTAGCCTACTGAAGTGAATGTGTTACAAAGCTCGGTTACGAGTTAAATCATAAGTCCGGGTCCCCTTCGTCTAGAGGCCTAGGACACCGCCCTTTCA
>NZ_JAGTUL010000014.1:0-126440 GCF_018224605.1 Shewanella sp. M16
GTGGGCTCGGAGGTGTGTATAAGCGATAGGTTTTTATATCATTTAGATATAAAAGAATAAGTGACCACTCACTTAAAGTGGGGAAAACCTTAGGTTTCAAAATCAAAAATGCCCTAAATCCAAGTTAACCCATTGAAATAAAAATGACTTAATAAGATTAAGCGAATTGCATCAAAATAATTTCTGTCCGCTAAGTGCATGATTTTGGCACTATGTTATTGCCAAAAATTCTACCTAAACATGTCTCTATGGGACTAAAAATGGCTGACTACAAGATTTGTCATTAAGTGACACAGGATTTTTCCATAACCATAAATTCACTTTCTAATGTTAAGCTGGAAATAACTATCTTTGTTGAGTACGACTGACAAATAAATAAACACATCAAGGAGGGCAGATGAAACCACTTTACTCAGGTATTGCATTGGCAGGGCTATTAGCCTGTACGGACATAAATGCCGAAGAATCATTAGTCAAAGGAAGAGTAAAAGATGAACTTGCCACGGCGGATCTACCTTTTGTGATTACGCCACATAAAGTGAATTACCTTTTACCAGTCACCTACAGCCCAGATCCCAACATGGCACCTTTCACCGAAGATGCAATACTCAACCCCTATTCATTAGATGAGTTTGAGGCTAAGTTCCAAATCAGTTTTAAATTTCCTATTTGGTACAATGTGTTTGGTGATAATGGCCATTTATTTTTTGCTTACACCAATCAATCCTATTGGCAGGTTTATAACAAAGACACTTCATCGCCTTTTAGGGAAACCAATCACGAGCCTGAAGTCTTTATGCTGTTTAATAACGATTGGAAAATTGGCAGTGTGACCAATTCCTTTTGGGGATTTGGTGCCGTACATCAATCGAATGGTAAAGCAGGGCCACTTTCCCGCAGTTGGAATCGCCTCTATGCCACTATGATTTTTGATGCAGGCCCACTCGCCTTCTCCACCAAAGTGTGGTGGCGTATTCCTGAAGATGAAAAAACAGATCCATATAAAGCCAGCGGCGACGATAACCCTAATATTGATGACTATATAGGTAAAGCAGAGTTTATTGGCGTTTATGGTATCGATGAACATAGATTCACTTTAACCGTTAAAACCAATCTAGAAGATATCGACAGAGGCTCAGCAGAACTGACTTGGAGTCATCCTATCGTCGGCAACTTACGCTTTTATACTCAATACTTTAATGGTTATGGCGAAAGCCTAATCGATTACAACTATCACAATCAACGTATTGGTATCGGAATTTCACTCAACGATATTCTATAAGAAAGATATACCCACTTGGTCCCGCTGTTTAAGATTGTTTGGGTATATAAAGTGACTAAGTACAAAAATCGACCATAATTTGCTGCTAATCTACCAAACCTGCTGCTAAATTGCTCAGATGGACCTGAGTTTATGGCTCAGCGGGACGATTTACATTGATCCGAATGGCATTTAAGCCGATAGTCGCACACCTTTTTGTGCCCTGAAGCAGCGCCTTAACATCATGGAGGAATATGAGTTTTAGCTACCGCAGCATAGTCATGCTACTCAGTGTCATTATTTTCGCGAGCTTACTTAAGCTCGCGTTTTTCGCTGTGCCAAAAGATAGCGCTGCACCAGTGCTGAATGCACAAGAGGTACGCCAAGATCTCTATGCCTTATTGGATCAAATCGAGCAACACTCAGCGTTTTATGCCTTAACGGCCGACAAAGCCAACCCACAGCTTAAATTTATGGCTAGCCTTATTGTTGAACAGTATCAAGATATTACTCCCAATGATCGCTTTGCTGCTGAAGTCACTAAATTACTCAATACCCTCAAAGATCCAGGCGCTCAAGTGCATAACTTCGATGATCAAAGCGGCGATCTCCCGTTAACGCTAAGGCCAGTCAACGACCAATGGTTAGCCTTGGATAACGATAATAATCCAGTCAACAACGACTTCCCCTTTATCACTCATATCGATGGTTTACCTATGAGCAAATGGGTAGCGACCAGCCAAGCCTACTTACCTGAGCCGGCAAAACAGAGTCAAGAAATGCAGTTACCTTGGCTGAAAAAACTTAACCTACTGCGCGAAGACTTAGGACTCAGCATAAAGCCCTATGTGGTCATTACGCTAATTAATGATGACCTGCAAAGCCAGCAGGTGACTCTCGCCCTGCCAAGCCATAAACCGCAAGTTCAATTAGCAACTATCAGTGAAAAAGACGAGACTCAAGATATTAATGTGCTCGAATTTATTAACCAATTATCTCAATTTGAGCGCACCGAATTTCAAGACATGCCAAATCAATTAGAGACGGTCAACAATACGACGGTCAAACTTAAGATCAGCGATCTCTACGCCTTTGAATTAGATAAAGAACAACAGCAAGAACTGCTCAAAGGCATGACACATCCCTTACTAATCATTGATTTACGTGATGCCAGTGGCTTTAGTCCGAAATTATTGACTATGCTGTCGCGATATCAAGATGCGGATTTAAATAACACTTTAACACCTAACGTGATGGGATTTGCGCACTATCGCCGCTCACCAGAGCTGAGAAATGACTATCTACAGCCGCTCAATTTTATGCCTCTGGATGCGTTAGAGTACAGTCCTCCTAGGCTCAAATCTCTCACCCGTAACTTACCCTCTGTCGATAAAGAGAAATTCAGCCCTTGGTATGTTCGCACTAAGCCTGCGGTGGCTCCTGAAGGGCGAAATCGCTTAGCACTACTCGTGAGTCCCCATTGTCGCCAAGAATGCGAGTGGATTGCCTATCGTACTAAATCTTGGTCTAGGGCAAATTTGATTGGTGAAAAAACCTCAGGCGACTTTGCACGTCAGTATCATTTCAAACTGCCAAACAGTGGATTAAACATAAGATTCAGCAGTTCGTTAACCTATGATGCACAGGGGAGACTCCTGTCCGGTACCGGGACTGAACCGGATATTTTGCTCCCTCAGAACAGTGATATTCAATGGCAAGGGCTCGTTAGTTTAATGCGCTCCGCCAAGCCCAAAGCGCAACTTGTTCTGCCTGCACAGCACACTAAGTTGGCTCAAGCTAAGCTAAATTAAGCCAAAAAAAAGAGCCAGCAATCTGCTGGCTCATTTCAAACAAATATGAGTTTACTAACGCATTACTTCTTTTCAGTCGCTTTAGAATTGGCGACTGAACCTATGACCAAGCCTTGCTTATTCACATCGAAGCTCATTTGAACTCGCATGTTGTAATCTTTAAGCATTTGCATTTCTTCAGGGATCGGCTCACCGCTCATTTCTAACAGTGTAAGCACTGGCGTAAACATCTTGCCGTAATCAGCAGACAAGCTGTACATGCCATTCGCTGACAGTTTCTCGCCTGCTAATTTGTTGGCTAAAGCCAAGCCTTTATCACCGCTATACACCACTAAATGTTGGCCTTTAATCGCCAGCATTGGCTTAACACCTAACTCTGGAGGCAACATCAATATTTGAGATAAATCAGTAGCATCGCCGTTATCGGCTAATTGCACTTCAGCCAGCATAGGGGCGAAAGGTTTGACCATATTGAACAACATGGATGGGTTTTCGGCGCTGAGGCTGACTAAAGCATCTAAGCTTTCTAACTTAGGCTCTTGATCTTGTGTGCTCATTTTAAAATCGAGCAATGAAACGCTCATGCCTTTCACACCGTTAGCCATACCAGTGAACATGCCTAGCATAGCTGGGCTCTGTTGGCTCAACTCAGCCTGCAACTCTGCCAATGGTGCACAGGTCAGTTGCGGCTTTTGCAGATCATCCCAAATAGCCGTTAATGAAGGGGTAATTTCATTGATATCTAAGCCTATTCCCATGGAGAAGATAGTGCTGTCGATATCCGCCAGATGCGATGGAATAAAACCACGCATCTTTTGCATTGCCGCAAGAATAGGTTGATTCTTCGTTTCGACAACAAATGAAGCCGCCATATGGCTTTCTTTTTCAGTCACAGAAAACGCCGTTAAACCAGCAACGGTACGCGGCCAGTTAGCGGCAATCGCAGTCAGTTCGGTACGACATTCTGGTGTTCTGATTTGAGCTAATGGATCTTCACCCTCACTTTCATCAGCAAAAAATTGAGTCAGTTGCTTAGCTAGCATATTGCTATCTGCAGAGGTCAATGCCTTTACAATTTCCACATGGTTAATAAAGCTAATGCTGTCATCTTTAAAACCATGGGTCTTAATAATATCTTCTAATATGCCAGAAGCGGCT
The DNA here is from genome assembly GCF_018224605.1 of Shewanella sp. M16. NCBI lineage: Bacteria > Pseudomonadati > Pseudomonadota > Gammaproteobacteria > Alteromonadales > Shewanellaceae > Shewanella > Shewanella sp. M16. The sequence continues at coordinate 4,231 of NZ_JAGTUL010000014.1, forward strand.
AATGACTGCGGCGCCTTCTTAATACCAAATGCCATTTCTAATAACTCAGGCTCGGTAATAGAGGTGCTGAAAGTCATCGTTAATATGCCATCTTTCTGGGCAAATAGCAGTTCTGCTTTCTCTGCTGAGCTTTCATCCGATAGTGCATAAGCGCGATAATCAACATCGCCCACTTTACGCATTTCGTGGGTTACACCACTGTCTTTTTCGGCTTTATCTAATACAGCCCAAAATGCTTCGGCCTGATTAACATCAATCTTTAATACTGGCAAAGCACCTAAAGTATAAATATAAGGTTTAACTTCATCGGGGAAACCGAAGGTTTTTAACAGTAAGGCAGGATCTTTCATCCCATCCATATACTGCTGATAAATGCTAACGAAGAACTTGCCCATAGGGCTATCCTGCACACCGAGTTCATCAAGCGTATTACTTGGATATTGCTGATAATTTCCAGAAATAGACTGTAAATACGCTTTTAACGGGAAGGGTTTTAACTGGCCCGAAAATATCGGCGTATCGGCAGGCACATAGTCGAGCAAAGGATTAGCAGAGGCACTAGAACCCGCGCCATTCTGCATATACCAATAACCACCAGCACCTGCTGCAATAATTGCCGCGGCAATCACAATCTTTTTCATTTAAGAAACTCCATTTAATGACATTCAATTTTATGAAAACAATACCTAAAGAACTCACCTTAGGTATTTAAATATTTATCCGCTCTTACATATCCCTTATGCAGATAATGCAAAATCAGAAAACGCAACGACTCAGCCCTACGCAATACAAACCCAGTTTAAAATGCTTAGGCTAAGCGAAACTAAGGTATAAAATTTTCCCGATAATTTAACATTAAACCGACACAGAAGCGAACAGGATAGGAGTTCGCAGCATTAAAAACGCATTAGAATTAACGTTTATTAAACATAACTCCAATCTTATTTCAATTCGGTAATAAAACATCTCAAAGTCATCGACGATTAAGCAAAGAACTCAATGACAAATTAAGCTCATCTCACTCAAACTAACTCACCAGAGCGTCATCGTGCTTCGTGGACTTTTTTAAGCGTGACATCACCTAGCTGGCGCATTTGCTTACGGATCCAAGCTGAGCGCTGCTGCACATAGGATGACGGTGGAGACACCTTATAGCGCCAAGGATTGGGTAAAATGGCTGCGAGTAATGAAGCCTCGTATTGGGTAAGTTTTGCCGCTGACTTTCCAAAATAATGCTTTGATGCCGCTTCGGCGCCGTAAATACCTGGGCCAAATTCTACAATATTTAAATACACTTCAAGAATACGCGACTTATCCCAAGTCAACTCCATCAATAACGTAAACCAAGCTTCCAATCCCTTACGAAAGAAACTGCGACTCGACCACATAAAAAGGTTTTTCGCCGCCTGCTGACTTAAGGTACTTGCCCCGCGGACTTTGGTGCCTTTTTGATTGTATTTCAGTGCCGAACTTATCGCGGCTAAATCGAATCCAGTATGCTCAACAAAACGTTGATCTTCCGCAGCAATCACAGCCAATTGTAATTCGGGAGAAATTTGCGCTAAATCGCGCCATTGATGCCTGATCTCACCGATAGGTGCTGGTGGAAATAAGGCACGCTCGATACGCCAAGTCCACATTGGAGGATCGACGAATCGTAGTAGGATCACTAATAAAATTGAGCAAATAAATACCCAAACTAATCCCTTAAATAACCAAGACAATAAACGACGAAAACCACGCTTTCGTCTCTGAGGTGCTGGGTCACTCGACTTATTAACACTTGGACGCCTGACATGATCTCGCATCGCATATAAAGGGGCCGTCATTTATACCATCTCATCCACACACTCTCATTTCTTGTTTCTCATCTATCCAGTCAAGCCATCCCATTGCAAGGATTCTTTGGGGCAACCTAGGCTTACAGAAAATATTCTAAAGCTTTACGCGAGTTGCAAGCTGATCATGCTACGAGAGTAAAGGAAACACCAAGGATATCTTACTCGATAATCAAAGATAGGTTGAGAAATAACCATAACAAGAACAAATCACTATTGGAGATTGACTGGGGACCTCGGCAGCTTTGACGACAGCTGACCGAGGTAATGATGGCTGATTAACGAGAGCTAGCAAGTCAATCAAACTGCTTGATACTCGCAGGTGCGAGTCAGGTTTTCAACGCTTTCACTGCATCCAATTAAGCCATATCGATACACAGCAAACCCAGCCCATAAATACCGATATACAACAACTTAACCTCATAAAAGACATGAATCATGTCAATTAACGCAGTAAAACGCTTCAAAACCATCTACGGGAACTTCAAAATATAGCGCAGGCTTAACCAATGTGCATAACTCTGTGAGTAAAAATGTACAACATTTTTAGCATTTAAAAATGAATGCAAACTAACTCTATGAATATCAATCTATCTTAGTTAAATGACGCTTAAATGACATCACTTAGCTTCCTCGACAGTCCAGAGTATTAAATTCAATCCCACTTATCTTAAAATGATAAAAAAACGCCCCAAACTAAGTTGAGGCGTTTAATATTTAAAATCAATAAAATGACTAGATATCGTAGTGCAAACCACACTCACGTTGTAGGCCATTAAAGCGAGTTTCTTCCTCTGTCATGCCTAATTCGAGTGGTTTACTCGAATGGGTATCTCCCACAGAAACATATCCTTGGTCCCAAAGTGGATGGTACGGCAAGTCAAATTGAGTCAGATAGAGGTGCACATCTTTATTCGACCACTCAATAATCGGCAGTAACTTAAAGCGCGTGCCATGAATCGCCAGTATCGGCAACGCCTCACGGGTACTGGCTTGGCTGCGTCTCAGCCCTGCAAACCAAGTGCCTACCTCAAGCTCGGCTAAAGCGCGTTGCATCGGCTCAACTTTGTTTAACCGGTTGTATTGCTCTAGTCCGTTGACCCCTTGCTCCCACAACTGGCCAAAGCGCGCCTCTTGCCATGCCGATGTCATCACTGCTTGGTACACTTTTAAATTCAGTGATAAACGCTCTGTCAGCTCGTCGATAAACTGATAAGTCTCAGAGAATAAATAACCCGTATCCGTGAGAATAACCGGAATATTCGCCTGTGCCTGACTCATCATATGTAGCATTACAGCGGCTTGGATCCCAAAGCTTGAGGACAGCGCATGATTACCGGGCAAATAAGTTAAGCCCCATAGAACTCGCTCTTGTGCGCTTAATCCACCTAAGAACTGATTAATACGTTCAAGCTCTATCGCTTGCTCTGCCTTAGGCGCACTCAATAATGCCTTGAGTTCGGCAGCGCTGACCACAGTCGGCACTTTATCACTGGTTTTTTGCTCAATATCAGCCATGAAAATCCTTAGCGGCATCGATCACCGCCTTCACTACACCCACGCGGACGGTGAAGTTACCAAAGGTTTCGCCTGCATCACGCTCTACGGCGTAGCGGCCAAACAGGGTATCCAATTCGGCGAGAATGTCCGCCTCTTGGATATTTTCTCTGTGCATTTTGTTCAAACGAGTCCCTTCAAAACTTGCACCTAAGTACAAGTTATAACGGCCCGGCGCTTTACCCACAAGGCCAATTTCAGCGGCAAATGGGCGAGCACAACCGTTAGGACAACCCGTCATACGCACGACAATCGCTTGCTCGCTAATGCCGTGTTTTGCCTGTAGCGCATCGATATGATCGATAAACTCAGGGAAATAACGCTCGGCTTCCGCCATCGCTAATGGACATGTCGGCAACGCCACACAGGCAATCGAGTGACCGCGGGTTTGCGTCAACACTTGGCCCAGCAGACCATGTTTACGGGCTAAACCTTCAATCGTGGCTTTATCTTCTGCCGCTACACCTGCGATGATCATGTTTTGATTCGAGGTCATGCGGAAATCGCCCTTGTGGATCTTAGCAATTTCACGCAACCCCGTTTGCAGGGTTTGGCCCGGTAAATCCTTAATACGACCGCTTTCGATAAATAAGGTTAAATGCCACTTACCGTCAACGCCTTCGACCCAACCATAACGATCGCCGCGATCGCCAATCACTACATCACGCTTAGGTTCAAATTTTACTCCTGCACGCAGTTCAACTTCGGCTTTGAACTTTTCATAGCCGTGGTCGACGATAGTGTACTTAAGGCGCGAACGCTTACGATTAGAGCGATTGCCCCAGTCGCGTTGCACTGTCATGACAGCTTCAGCAAACTTCATCACGTCTTCAGTTTTGATAAAACCAAAGTCGTCAGCCAGGCGTGGAAAGGTTTCTACTTCGCCATGGGTCGAGCCCATGCCGCCACCCGCCGTTAAGTTAAAGCCAACTAGCTCGCCATTTTCGGCAACAGCAATAAAGCCTAAATCGTTAGTGTAAACGTCAACATCGTTATCGGGAGGAACTGCAACCGCCATTTTGAACTTACGTGGCAGATAAGTTTTGCCATACACAGGTTCGACGGTTTCATCTTCGGTAGAAAGTAACTTTTCTTCATCTAACCAGATTTCGGCGTAGGCGCGAGTGTGGGGTAATAAATGATCAGACAGTTGTTTCGCCACTGCATAGGCTTGCTCGTGCAGTTTCGATTCCACCGGATTGGGGTTACACATCACGTTACGGTTAACGTCACCACAGGCAGCAATCGAATCCAGCGCTTCGCGATCTAAGTCTTGAATAATGGTCTTCAAGTTACGCTTAGGAATACCGTGGTATTGGAAGGTTTGGCGGGTCGTCAAACGAATGCTGTTCGAGCTAGTTAAAGTCGAGGCAATTTTATCTACGCCTAACCATTGCTGCGGAGAACAAATACCGCCGGGTACACGGGCACGCAACATAAAACTATATAAAGGTTCGAGTTTTTGCTCTTTACGTTCATTACGTAAATCGCGGTCATCCTGCTGATAGAAGCCGTGGAATTTGATCAACTGCTGATCGCCGTCACTGAAACTGCCAGTCACAGAAGAATCTAAACCTTCTTTGATAGTCCCGCGCAGGTAATCGCTGTCAGTCTTTAGGTATTCGTTTAACGCTAACTTTTGCTCACTCATGGCAACTGCCTCTTAAAATTGGGTTCGCTGGCTGCACAGGTCATCACGTGTGCAGCGTTGGCTATTCTTATGCGTTTCTTATCTGCGCAACGGTTGAGATTAATACACGTCTTTTTGGTAACGTTTATCGCTGCGCAGGGTTTCAAAATAGGCTTCGGCAGCTTCGGTATTCAAACCACCGACTTCGACTGCCACCTCAATCAAGGCTTGGTGAACATCTTTCGCCATACGTTCAGCATCACCACAAATATAAAGATGCGCGCCATTTTGCAACCATTGCCACAGGGCTTGGCCTTGTTCTTTAATGCGGTGCTGCACATAAATCTTATGGGCTTGCTCGCGGGAGAACGCTACATCGATACGGCTGAGATCGCCATTTTTCAAATACTGTTGCCACTCTGTTTGATACAAGAAATCCTGCTCAAAGTGTGGATTGCCGAAGAATAACCAGCTATCGCCTTGAATACCTTGGGCTACGCGCTCCTGCATAAAGGCACGGAACGGCGCAACACCGGTACCAGGGCCCACCATGATCACCGGTGTTTCTGGATTTTCGGGTAAACGGAAATGCTTGTTCGACTCAACATAAACCTTAACTTGCGTGCCTTCCTGCGCAGACGCTAAGAAGTGTGAGGCGCCGCCAAAACGTGCTGAGCCGTGGCGATCATCTTCCACTAAGGCCACAGTTAAGTGGACTTCTGTTTCGACTTCGCTTTGACTTGAGGCGATAGAGTAAAGTCTTGGCGTTAATGGACGCAGTAGCTCAAGCAGTGTTGCTGCATTTAAGGTTACTGAGTTATTTGATAACGGATACTGAGTGACTAAATCGGCAAATTGATGCTTAAGGATAAAGTGGCGCACTTGTTCTTTATCTTCGCTCAATGCCAGCAGTTCTGCGCTGCCGCTCAATTCGGCCCATGCTTTGACTAATCCAGGGTATAACTGAGTCAGTTCTTTCTTATCAACCAAAGCTTGCTTAAGGGACAAGGATTCAGTACCAAGGGTCACTAACTCATCGGCGGCTAATGACAAACCCGCTAAGACTTCATCGACTAAGACTTCGTTATTACTAAACCACACACCAAGGGCATCACCCGCTTGATAGGTTAAGCCTGAGTCGCCAAGGTCGATTTCAACATGGCGCACGTCTCGGTCTGATCCACGGCCGGTAATTTTCTGGCTCACAAGCACTTCGGCGCTATAGGGGTTTTGCTTAGTAAATTCACTTTTGCCAATCGCTTTAGCGGTGCCGATGGATACCACACTGGCGGACGAGGTTTCGATCAGCGGCTTAACGGCCTCTAATACATCGGCGTGCCACTGGCCAGCGGCAGCTTCATAATCCACATCACATTCAATTAAAGGTAACAGTGATTTAGCACCGAGTGCCGCTAGGCGGGCATCGAAGTCTTTACCGGTTTGGCAGAAAAATTCATAGCTAGAATCCCCCAGCGCAAGCACAGAGTAATGTAGATTGTCTAACTTAGGGGCACGTTTCGATGCTAAAAACTTGTGTAATTCAATCGCATCATCTGGCGCTTCACCTTCACCATGGGTGCTGACCACCAATAAAAGCACAGCTTCTTGCTTTAATTGGCGAACATTGTATTCGCCCATTGAAGCCAGATTGACCGCATAACCTTGCGCTTGCGCCTTATCGGCGAGCGCTTTGGCGACACCACGGCCATTACCCGTTTGGCTGCCATAGAGGATAGTCACAGTTTGAGCCGTTTGCGCCTGCGCGACGGGCGCTAATTGGCCCGCATTAGCTGTAGCAGCAAGATAGCCACTCACCCAGGCCAATTGCACAGCACTTAACTCAGAAGTGAGTTGTTTTAGCTTCTCGACTTGTCCTTGAGACAATGGCGAAGCCAGCGATGAAAGTTCTTTTAACAACATGAGACGGCCCTATGACAGTGTAATGTCCACAAGCTTATCGCGGTTTAAGAAAAGCAAAAAAGAATAAAATAGGATTTTTAATTCCATTTTGGAATATACAAAGTGCAAAATTTAAGCTACAAAAGTGTGCACTGGTTAAAAGTTTTTGATCCGACCAGTGCAGAAACGGCCTGCTTGAGAAATATGCACTTGTGCCAAGCTAAAGTATTGCCACAATGGTCATGAGCCTGTCGAACAATAATTTCTGTTGCCCACAGAATAGTTTGTTTTAAAAACAAAAAGTGTCCATCCTAGATTGAATGCCCTAACTGACTCGAATCACCCGCCGAATAAACGCTGGTGACGACAGATTTTGCAGTTGAGTACGATGAAGGAAGAACAGCAGGCGGAACGATTATATAAACCATCAGGGAGTAGTCATGCAGATTGGAATACCGAGAGAAAGTCTCGCCGGTGAAACTAGGGTCGCCGCGACCCCAGCCACCGTTGAGCAGCTTAAAAAACTCGGCTTTGAAGTTGTTATTGAGGCCAATGCGGGTCAACTGTCAAGTTTCGATGATGCAGCCTTTGAAGCTGCGGGCGCGAAGGTGACAACAAACGTTTGGCAAGCCGATCTGATCTTTAAGGTCAATGCGCCAAGCGACGCCGAAATTGAACAAATCAAAGACGGGGCGACTATCGTCAGCTTTATTTGGCCCGCACAAAACCCTGAGCTGGTTGCGAAGTTATCTAAACGTAAGATCAACGTGATGGCAATGGACATGGTGCCACGCATCTCCCGCGCCCAGTCACTTGATGCCCTCTCCTCTATGGCAAACATTGGTGGATATCGCGCCGTTGTTGAAGCCGCACATCAATTTGGCCGTTTCTTTACTGGCCAAATTACCGCTGCTGGTAAAGTACCGCCCGCCAAAGTGTTAGTCATTGGTGCTGGTGTAGCTGGCCTTGCCGCCATTGGTACAGCTGGATCGCTTGGCGCCATAGTGCGCGCCTTCGATACCCGCTTAGAAGTGGCCGAGCAAATCGAATCTATGGGCGGCCAATTCCTTAAACTGGATTTTGGTAACGAGGAAGGTGGTTCATCGGACGGTTATGCTAAAACCATGTCGGATGAATTTATTGCCGCCGAAATGGCGCTGTTTGCCGAACAAGCCAAAGAAGTCGATATCATCATCACCACAGCGCTAATCCCTGGTCGTCCAGCGCCTAAGCTCATCACCAAAGCCATGGTCGATAGCATGAAGAGCGGCTCAGTGATCGTCGATTTAGCCGCTGCGACGGGTGGTAACTGCGAATACACGCAATCGGGTGAGCTGTTTGTTACTCCTAACGGCGTAAAAGTGATTGGTTATACCGACCTTCCCGGTCGTCTACCGGCGCAATCCTCACAGCTTTACGGCACTAACTTAGTCAACCTGATGAAGTTAATGTGTAAAGAAAAGGACGGCACAGCCAGCATCAACTTTGATGATGTAGTCATGCGCAATATGACAGTGATTAAAGAAGGTGAAGTGACCTTCCCGCCACCACCGATTTCTGTTTCTGCGGCGCCAGCAAAACCAGCGGCGAAAATCGAGCCGAAAAATACCACTCCGAAGGCACCATCTAAGCTCAAATACGTGCTCGCCGCCTTAGGCGTTGCAGGGTTTGCTGCCGTGGCATCGGTAGCACCACCAGAGTTCCTGTCGCATTTCACAGTATTCTTGCTGTCCTGCGTTGTTGGCTATTACGTGGTATGGAACGTATCCCACTCACTGCATACACCTTTAATGTCAGTCACTAACGCGATTTCGGGCATTATCGTGGTCGGCGCCCTACTGCAAATCGGTCAGGGTTCAACTTTGGTCACTGTACTGGCGTTTATCGCCGTGCTGATCGCCAGTATTAACATCTTCGGTGGCTTCACCGTCACTCAGCGCATGCTGAAGATGTTCCGTAAGGATTAAGGGGGTTTAACGTGTCTCAAGGACTGGTAACAGCAGCTTACATTATTGCCGCCATTCTCTTCATCTTCAGTCTCGCGGGACTGTCGAAGCAAGAGACGGCAAAACACGGCAATTTATTCGGTATCTTAGGTATGGCAATTGCCCTACTGGCTACCATTTTCAACCCCGATACTAACGGAATTGCGTGGATCTTAATCGCTATGGTGATTGGCGGCGCGATTGGTATCCGTTTAGCACTAAAAGTCGAAATGACTGAAATGCCTGAACTGGTTGCTATATTGCACAGCTTTGTGGGTATGGCCGCGGTATTAGTGGGTTTCAACAGCTTTATCGACTTACACCCACAGGAAGTATCACAAGTCGTGGTGGCTGTCGGTGGAGATATCAATACGACCCTCGCCGCAGTACAAGATGCACTAAGTGAAGCGGTGAAGACCGCCAGCAAAGAGCACCTCACTGGCGCTATGCTTAACATTCACTTAGTCGAAGTCTTCCTCGGGATCTTCATCGGTGCGGTGACCTTTACGGGTTCTATCGTTGCCTTTTGTAAGTTACGCGGACTGATTTCATCTAAACCTCTGATGCTGCCACATCGCCACAAGCTAAACCTAGTCGCAGTGCTAGTGTCTTTCGCCCTGTTGGTGTACTTCGTTCAGACAGGTGGCACTATGCCAGCACTGCTGTTGATGACCTTGATTGCCTTCGCCTTTGGCTGGCATTTAGTGGCATCCATTGGCGGCGCGGATATGCCAGTGGTTGTATCTATGCTGAACTCCTACTCAGGTTGGGCTGCGGCAGCGGCAGGCTTTATGTTGTCGAACGACCTCTTGATTGTGGTCGGCGCGTTAGTGGGTTCATCGGGTGCTATTCTGTCTTACATCATGTGTAAGGCCATGAATCGCTCGTTTATTTCAGTTATCGCTGGCGGCTTTGGCACAGATGGTGTGGCCTCGACTGCCGATGAAGAAATGGGTGAATACCGTGAAACCAACGCCGAAGATGTGGCGGATATGCTGAAAAATGCCACTTCAGTCATCATCACTCCGGGTTACGGTATGGCAGTGGCGCAGGCGCAATATCCTGTTGCGGAAATCACTCAAAAACTGCGTGATCGCGGCGTGAAAGTGCGTTTTGGTATCCATCCAGTTGCAGGTCGATTACCAGGCCATATGAACGTACTGCTCGCTGAAGCGAAAGTCCCCTACGATATCGTGCTCGAAATGGACGAAATCAACGAAGACTTTAAAGACACAGATGTCGTGCTCGTTATCGGCGCCAACGACACGGTTAACCCCGCGGCAATGGAAGATCCAGGCAGTCCAATCGCAGGTATGCCAGTGCTGGAAGTGTGGAAAGCGCAAAACGTGATTGGCTTTAAACGTTCGATGAACACAGGTTATGCCGGCGTGCAAAACCCACTGTTCTTCAAAGAAAATACCCAAATGCTGTTTGGGGATGCTAAGGCCAGTGTTGAAGCCATTTTAAAGGCACTTTGAGTTTGATTTAATATCAACAGAGTAGAAATCGCTTAGGCGATAAACACTATTCTAAAGAAATGAAGGGAGCCACTGGCTCCCTTTCTTTTCACATTTTTTTAAGTCTATTAAGTTAGTCTCTGCGCCAATATGATGCGAGGCTTATCTGCCCAAAATGCTGATACGCTTAATGTAAGCTAAAACAGTAAGTTAAATCTAAAGCTGGTTTAAGGAAATTATAAATGTTGCTTGGGCTGTTTATCCTATCTGCCGTATTAATCAAAACCTCATTACTCGGGCTTGGCTGGATATCGATTACCATCGGCCTGAGTGGGTACCTATTTTGTCGATGGTGTAATATCAAGTTAGATATAAAACTGATTGATAAATTTAAACGACTCTTTATCACTGGCGCGGCTCTGCATCTTCTCGTCTATATCGGCTTAATCACTAAGCTTTTCCTTATCGACAGCTTTGAAGACTTACCCACATTCCTGATAAGTCACTTAGTCTTTCACCACGCAATCAGTGCCGTGATTGCTGCTGCATTAACCTTCTTGGCGATTCGCATCTATCTACAACAGCAAAAATTAGCTCAAGCCTATCGACAGGAATTAAGCTAACTCAACAAGGTTTTGATGACAAATGCAGACGAATAAAAGCTGGCTAGATTCATCATTAGCCAAGATACGTTAGTCGACGGCAATATCGTTATCTTTAAGCTCTTTTGACAGGGTTTCATAATTCGTTTTGAGTTTTGGCAAAGTATCTTCTTTGATTTTACTCAATACATTTTGCAACTGATCCTTACCGTAAGAAACGCTATAGTGACGGGTTTCAATATTGCTAATGATCTTCTCAGACTCTAAATACAAACGACGAATATCAGACAAAATATCACTCGGTGTTTCTAGCGCATTGGCAGAATAGCGCATGTTATCCCAGACAAATAATCCCATCTGCGGATGCATTTTCACTAAACTATTACTACTCACAGTCTCAACTGTGTCAGCGTAATGACTCAAGATTTCAACATTGTCACTCACTTCGTCATATAGGGCATGACGCAGATGATAGTTATTCTGCATATTGCTCAGGGCATCAAATTTAATTGCCTGTGACAACCCTTCTTGCGCGGCTAAGTACACGCCAACAACAGTCGCAATGATTATAAAAATCTGACTCACCCAAAAACTGGTTTTGATAAGCTCAGTGTTATCAAGCTTAATGGCGCGTTTAGGCATATCTGCCTCATTAGAGATGGGTGTCATGTCCATATGTTTTATCCTGTCAAATCAAGAGTACAAGGCAATATCACTAACTTAAATCATTATTGAGTGGTCATCCTACACTATTGGGGTATGACTTACCTCAGTACAAATCACGATTTTTACCCACAAAAAAGGAGCCATTAGGCTCCATTTTTATATTCATTGGTCAGTCTATTATGCTGCTTTTGCCACATCAAAATTGGATAGCAACATCACAGCTGTACGGCCTAATAAATGGTTGATCGTGCGATCGCCCGCTAAGCCTAACTCAGCAATCGCTTGCTGACGCGCTGTACTCACCGCTCTAAAGAGGGTAATTTCATTATTCGCACCACCACAAAGACTAAAGAACAGTCTTAATACTGCGCGGTAATGCTCTTCCTGCATTGCCTGCATCCAGGATGTTTCTAATGCCTCTTGGCTAGAAAAATCCAGCGCAGCAACAAATAGATTGCCGATACGACTATCTAAACGAACAAGAAAATCGCTTTTGCGTGGAAAATGGTGACTAATACCTGTGCGACTAATACCCGTTGCTTCAGATAACGTAGTATAAGACATAGTCTCAAAGCCGATAGTCAAAATTTGTCTTAACGCTTCATCCATAATTTGATTTATGGTTTGCTCAGTTTGTACTCGCGAGCGCTTAGCCATAGTAATGTCTCCCCTCTTATTTTTAGGGGGAAAGCTTACCAAAGCCGCTCAGGGATTACTGCTGTTCACTGGGCCGTAACCAGCGTATTTCACTTTTGTTCAGCTAGGGTTCAGTTTAAAACAGGCTTCACCACTGATTTAATTAACACATTCATAACATTGAATTTTGTACCAACCAGTTATGTGCTTTTTCTTCGCCCATGAGTAAAACGAACGTCGGTTGGAGATAGTGTCCAAGATCAGCTTTTCGCCAAAATAGATATTCAGGAAGGGGTTGCAATACACTCGCGCCAAAAGTGCGTTGCATTAAGCTCGAATACTCACCTAATAATCTCGGCTCTAATTGCTCGGCTTTAGGGTAAAAATTCGTTAAAAAGTCCCGATACTCGGCAAATTTAGCCACTTGAGCAACATCGTATCGATGTAACACTTGTATCAACATTGGCGAACTCCAATGCGACAAATATTGCGGGCTTGTTAATGCATCAAGGTTGCGTCTGTGGTATTGCTGCCACGCCAAGGCAAAATCATTTTTCTCCCGTGCGATACGCCAAACCAAATAAATGTCAGCTAGCCATTCATGTTGATATGCACTCAAGTGAGTAGGTAACACAGAGCCTTGCAGAGCAAGGTTCTCCAAATGACCGAGCTCATGCCATAGGGTTAATTGTGGCTGTTCAAGCAAAGGTAATTGGTAGGTCACCATATCGACACTGGCTAACTGTACTTGCGGTGTCCGCTGCTCATTCACTAAGACTAGGCCCGCAATTTTATTGTCATCGACGGGCATGACCATGGCACTTCTGCGGCCTAAATCAAGCCTAAATTGTTCGAGTGTTGCAGGAAGCTGCACCAACACTTGCTCTGGCAATAATGCCAAGCAAGTATCAAGCTCAGGTAAAGGGCAAATCAAAGCCTGCTTATCGGCAATGGGCGTCCAAGTCAGGCTAGATACGAATGCCAGAGCGACTAAGCTCACTGATTCGCCATGATATTTTGTATAATCGCCGTGGTTGAAATACCATCCTCAAAGCCCAGCACTTGCACTTGGCCACCGGCGGCAATCACTTCAGCGCCACCAGCAATATCCTCAAGCTTATAATCACCACCTTTGACCAGCAGATTTGGCAGCAATCGAGTAATGATGCGCTGCGGCGTATCTTCACTAAAAGGCACAACCCAATCGACAGAAGCTAAGCCAGCGAGCACAGCCATACGACGATCAACCTGATTAACTGGACGGCCTTCACCCTTGAGGCGTTTAACCGAGGCATCATCGTTTACCGCGACGATCAAACGATCGCCCAAAGCTTTCGCCTGTTTAAGATAGCTCACGTGGCCCGCATGTAAAATATCAAAGCAACCATTAGTCATCACCACACGTTCACCGCGTAGTTTGGCTTGCTCTAAGGCGTAGGCCAGTTGATCTTCACTCACCACCCCAAAACCCGATTCTCCATGGTGCAAAGCTAAAGCTTCAATAAGCTCAATGCGGCTCACGGTAGAAGTGCCAAGTTTACCGACCACAACGCCTGCGGCGGTGTTCGCAATCGCACAAGCTTGCGGTAAATCGGCGCCCGCGGCTAATGAGGTTGCTAAGGCCGAAATCACAGTATCGCCAGCCCCCGTCACATCATAGACTTCACGGGCAACGGTAGGAATGTGCAACTCAGGCGCATTAGCGGTCACTAAGGTCATACCCTTTTCAGAGCGGGTGACTAAAATGGCATCAAAATGATGTTGCTTGAGTAAACCACGGGCTTTTTCCAGCAGGTCGGCTTCAGAGGTCACAGTGCCAACAACAGCTTCAAACTCGCTCATATTTGGGGTAATGAGTGACGCACCATGATAACGACCAAAGTCACTGCCCTTAGGATCGACTAATACCATCACACCTTTCGAACGCGCTAATGCAATAAAATCTCGCGGCTGATCGATAGCGCCCTTTGCATAGTCAGATAGCACCACGACATCGACAGAATCGAGTAAGGCCTCGGATTGTTTCAATAAACGCACGCTATCGGCCTTGTCGAAGGCTTCTTCGAAATCGAGGCGGATAAGCTGCTGATTTCGTGATAACACCCGCAACTTAGTGATGGTTGGTTTATCAGCAATACTTAACCATTGGGGTTCAACCCCTAAAGTTTGCACACCGAGCGTTAGGGCATGGGCAGTATCATCTTGACCGACAAGCCCGGCAAGTTGGACTTGCCCCCCTAAGGTCGCGATATTGAGCGCCACGTTGGCCGCGCCGCCGGGTCTGTCTTCGACTTGATTAATCTTCACCACAGGTACGGGGGCTTCAGGGGAGATACGTCCCGTAGGGCCAACCCAATAGCGGTCTAACATCACATCGCCGACGACTAACACTCTGGCTTTTTCAAATGCTGGCAGAGAAACCTTCATAGTGCTCTTATCTTTATGCAGAAATTAAACCGTGATTGTACCTAATTTTCAGCAAAAATTGAGTTAGAATGAGCAGTAATTTTCAAAAGTAGTGAGTATTTTTGTGGTCGAGAAAGCCGAGTTTTCATCTTCTTTATATCATCCTAAGCATTGGCCCATGTGGTTTGGCGTATTTTTGATGCGTTTAACTCAGCTTCTACCGCTTCCTTGGCAGATGACGCTGGGTAAGGGATTGGGTCGCTTAGTGATGAAATTCGCAGCTGGCCGCACCCACACAGCGCGCCGTAACTTGACCCTCTGTTTCCCTGAAATGACGGAAGCACAGCGAGAAGATTTACTCACGCGTAACTTTGAAGAAACGGGCAAAGCCATTTTCGATACCATCAATGCATGGTGGTGGCCCGATGAAAAAGTGCAGCAGCACATGAGTATCAAAGGCGAAGAACACGTGCAAGACACCCTCGATGCTGGCCACGGAGTTATCCTCTTTGCCGTGCATTGTTTACCGCTGGAAATGGGCGCACGTATCTTCGGCCAATTCCAACCCGGCGTGGGGGTTTATCGCCCACACAATAATCCTGTGATGGAATACCTGCAGGTCAAAGGCCGTTTACGCTCGAATAAAGGTCTTGTTTCTAAACGCGACTTGCGCCAAATGATACGCTGCCTACGCAATCCCGATGTGATTTGGTACACGGCCGATCAAGACTTTGGCCGATCAAGCGCGGTATTTATCCCATTTTATGCCATGCCAGATGCGGCAACGATTACCGGTGCCACCACGTTAGCTAAACTCGGCAAAGCTAAAGTCCTGCCTTTTTTTGTGGAACGTACTACTGATGATAAAGGCTATCGAATTGAAGTGATGCCACCGCTGGATAATTTCCCCGGCGAAGATGAATTAGCCGACGCGATTCGCGGTAACAAGATTATCGAATCCATCATAGATAAAAACCGCGCCCAATATATGTGGTTACATCGCCGCTTTAAGACCCGTCCCGACCCAACGGACAAATCTTTATATCAGTAACTCATTCAGTTTTTGAATACAAAAATGCCAGCAAATAAGCTGGCATTTTTTATGGTAACTTCCGATAGTAAGGACCATCTAGCACATAGGATTAGAGCGCATTCTCAGTCGGTAAACGAATACCTACGTTAGTGACTTTACCTTCATACAGCCCCGCCACCACCCAATGCAACGACTGCCAGTGGAACTGATCCCCAAGTACAGGATTAGCACCAAGCTGAGATACCACAAGGTCTGCGACTGTCATATCATCAGCGAGATTATCTAAACTCAAACCATAAATAGGCGCGAGATCCGCAAGCTTAACGTCTGTTTCAATAAAGAAATCACCGAAGAATCGTTGTACTTCTTTATTTTCTGGCGCTTGGCTAAAGAGGTTACTCAAGGCTTCTAAACTTTTCTCCTGACCCAGCACACAGAGTATATCGCCCGCCTCGAGACGAGTACTACCCGATGGATGCAACAAAGTGTCATCCCTAAATACCGCCGCAATCCGTGTCCCATCAGGCATAGCCAAGCGCTTTAGCGGCTCACCAATACACCACTTACTTTCACTCAAACGATAGACAAACACTTCCCATTCGCTGCTCGGGTAAATTTCAACTCCCGAGCGCGAAACGGGTAACGGCTTTGGGGGCAGTTCCACCTTAGCTAAACGCGCCGCAGTGGTCAAAGACGCACCTTGAACCAGTAACGAGACTAATACGACGAAGAAAGCTAAGTTGAAGTACAACTGAGCACCCGGTAAGCCCGCCATCATAGGGAATACAGCTAAGATGATAGGCACAGCGCCGCGTAACCCCACCCAAGAAATAAACCAGCGGTCGCGGCTGCTAAAGCTCTTAAAGGGCAATAGACTGATCCACACGGCGACAGGGCGAGCAAATAAAATCATTCCGAATGCCAGAGCAAAACCTGGGATCATGATATCGACTAAATCTGAAGGGGTAAGCAATAACCCTAATACGAGGAACATGCCGATTTGACTGACCCAAGTCATACCATCCAGTACGTTCAAAATCGCATGACGGCCCCGGGTTGGCTTATTGCCGAGGAACAGACCCACTAAGTAAATCGACAGAATACCGCTACCACCCAGTTTGTTGGACGCAGCATAAATAATCAGACCACCGCTTAAAACTAAAATAGAGTACAGACCATCAGCTAACTTGCTTAAATTGACGAGCTTCCACAGCATCCAGCCACCGCCTAAACCTAAACAGATCCCCAGACCAAATTGCTTAATAAAGCTAATAAGCATAAAGCTGAAGGACAACTCACTGTCGACATTGGCAAGAATGGCAATCAAGGTTACGGTTAAGAATACCGCCATGGGATCGTTACTGCCGGACTCAATTTCTAAGGTCGCACCAACCCGCTCATTAAGGCTACGCCCTTTAAGCAGTGAAAATACCGCGGCGGCATCGGTCGAGCCCACAATCGCGCCCACCAGCAAACCTTGCAACCAATGCAAGTCGAACAACCATGCGGCCATCATGCCGGTGATACTGGTCGTAATGGCAACGCCAAAGGTCGCCAACGATAATGCAGGCCATAGCGCCACCCTAAAACTGGCAACGCGGGTGCGCATACCGCCATCGAGTAAAATAATCGCTAAGGCTAAGTTACTGACTAAATAGGAAGTTGAATAATCATCAAACTGGATTCCACCAACGCCATCTTCGCCAGCCAAAATACCCACAGCGAGGAAAATCAATAAAATAGGGATGCCCAAACGGGAAGACATAGGACTAAGTAAAACACTCACTGCTGTAAGCAAGGCGCCAATCAGAAAAAAACTATTGATGGAATCTGCATCCACAAACGCCTCCTTAATACAGGTTGTTTAGTTAAACGATAGACAAATCACCGAGGTTAAAAATGACTCAACTCACAATTTTATGATTTTATATTAGCACAAAAATATCGAATTATTGGAGCGTTAAATATTAAATTTCAATCATCTACATAAAAAATGTCATAAAACCAACTTTCTATTAACCTTTAGATAAAGGCTAACGTAAAACCTAAAGGATAGCAGAACATCACCACACGACTTAATAAGCATTAAAATAAATGAATATCAAATAGTTAAAAATAACAAACTGAACGTAAACTCAAATCATTCAAGCAAAACTCAGCTCACAAACCTGTATAAACTAACGGTATCATAGCCAATTTAGTGCCAGATAAAATAATGTCGTGTAAAAGGTGAATATTTGAACATTATTCTTAAGCTAATTGTTTTAACTCCATTTATTTGCCAATGAGATGATTTAAACTCACTTTATCCAATGAGCAATAGCCTTGTCAGAAAAGGACCACACACTGTTTTCCCAAAACAAATCAATTCAGTTCCAGTAACGCCATACATGCTCGCCATTCAAACAGACACGTTTTAGATTGGTTAACACTGCAAATATTTTTCATCAAGCAGGAAGGTATACACAAGATAATTGAGTACAGCAGGTTTTAACGACAAGACTAAATACTGACAATTGACGCCGCTAAGGAAAACCGTTAAAACAAAAAATTAAGCGATAAATACGCCGTACTGATCATATTTCAGTTGAAATAATGTCCAAAATAAGGAAGGATGCGAGCTTCGCGCGCCAGTGCATTTTGCTCGTCAAATTGCCGCTCTCGTTTTAAGAGAGAAAGCTGCGTTAAACACGCTTTTTTATTAACAGGAATCGTAGTATCCGCTTATGAGTATGCTTCGCACCACAGCTTTATTATTGACTTTGGTTTTCCCTAGTCTGTCCGCTTTAGCAACGGAATATCCTTTACCAGCCGCCCAAAGCAGGCTAATTGGCGAGAACCAGTATTATACGGTTCCAGAGGGTAAACACACTCTCGAAGATATCGCAGCCAAATACCAGCTTGGTCTCAGTAACCTACTCGAAGCTAACCCAGGTGTGGATCCATTTCTGCCAAAACCAGGTAGCCAACTGATCATTCCATTGCAATTGATCCTGCCAAACGCTCCCCGTGAAGGCATAGTGATCAACGTGGCTGAAATGCGGTTGTATTACTATCCAAAAGGCAAAAAGACTGTTGAAGTGTTGCCTATTGGTATTGGCCAAATTGGTAAAGACACACCAGAAAACTGGGTGACCACTGTACAACGTAAGCGTGCGAATCCAACTTGGACACCCACACCGCGCATTCGTAAAGAATATGCTGCTAAAGGTGAAATCCTGCCTGCGGTATGGCCAGCGGGTCCAGATAACCCTATGGGACTGTATGCGCTGTATATCGGCAACTTGTATGCGATTCACGGTACTAACGCAAGTTTCGGTATTGGTTTGCGTGTCAGTCAAGGTTGTGTGCGTTTACGCCATGAAGATATCGAGCATCTATTCAAGACTGTACCAGTGGGAACTCGGGTACAATTTGTGAACCAACCGATTAAAGCAACCGAAGAGCCAGACGGTAAACGCTACTTAGCCGTGCATCAACCATTGTCTCGCACTGTGGCGGAGTTTGAATCAAATGAGCCCGTTGCGATATCACTGCCAAAAGAGATCGCTAAGTTTATCGCGAAAGCTGACACTGATTCTTCTGTGATCAAGAAGCTACTCGATGAACGTACTGGTGTGCCAATGCGAATTAATCAATAATTCACTGGCGAATACCACCTAAAAAAATACCCGCAATCTGCGGGTATTTTTTTGTCATGTCAGGCTATTCACTAACGTAATAGACTAACATATCAATCACATAAAGGTGCACACAGGGCCAAGAAGTGAGTCATAGCAGCACTGTTTGCTAATACGCGTTGATCGAAGTTTTGCAACGCAGGCGTTTCAGTACAAGCACCGACACGAGCACCACTTCGTACTAAACAAGC
Source organism: Shewanella sp. M16 (assembly GCF_018224605.1). Lineage (NCBI taxonomy): Bacteria > Pseudomonadati > Pseudomonadota > Gammaproteobacteria > Alteromonadales > Shewanellaceae > Shewanella > Shewanella sp. M16. The sequence goes on from NZ_JAGTUL010000014.1 coordinate 23,811, forward strand.
TTCAAAAGACGTATCAAAATGATTGAAGATCAAACCATCCTTAACAGGACACCCATCAATCTCACCGTCTACCGCAATCGGGAAATAACCACCTAAAGTATCGCGTAGATCGAGACTAAAACGTCCTGGCACTTGGCTTGGCTCAAAAGAATACACATAGGCTTCACGACTCAAGACATCTTCATGGCAAGTTAAAATACCGTCTCGACTCGCAGCAAGCAGTAACTGTGCGTGCTCTAACAATAGCTTACCTTCAACCGATGTATGTTCATTCGCTTTAGGTTTACCGTTCTCAAATACAAAACCACGATTTGGATTTTCGCCGTATTTATTAAATCTATGACCACGACTGAATCCAGTAGGATTGACGAGAGGCAATAAACTCAAGTTCACCCGTTCAAATAGGTCTGCTGAAGCTTCACTCAAAAAATGCAACAAACCCCATGGGCCTGCAGATTCTTCGCCATGAAATCCTGTGCTGATCAATAAAGAAGGTAAGCCTGACTTAGCGGCCGGTGACTGATACAAGCTAACATCGTATTTACCCACTTCACCCAATGTTTTCTCAACCATGCCCAAACGGGTCATTTCCTGCTCAAGCAGCAGATAGAAATTATCAATATCAGTGCTTTCACAGTTAAAAATATCGCTTTTCCACTGAAAGGATTCGAACGGAGATCTGCTTACCATATCTTGTACTTATGCCAGAAAAAGAACTGTGCCATCATAGCAGTTCTTTTCAAAAACTGAATGCTATTCAACTGATTTCGATGAAATCCGAGCAGTCGTCGACAGTGGTGCAATCTGTATCGATACCTGCGAATGTATCAATTGCCTGTCGTTAATGGTATCCAGCTTGAGTAAGACATTTAACAAATTAAAAAATAAGCTCGGCAGGACGCACTTATGAACACTCAAATCACCTTTTTTATCGCCCTTTCGGCCAGTGTTTTCAGTCATACGCTACAGGCCCAATGCCACGCCGAGCAAGATGCACAAGCCTTATATGCGCTCGAAGCGAATATAGAGACCTATACACTACAAAATGGCCTGACTGTGCGATTACTGCCCATAGCAGATAAACAAACAGTCACAGTCGCCAGCCAATTTAATTTAGGCGCCCGCAACGAAGCCCAAGGTCAGAGTGGTTACGCCCATCTGTTTGAGCACATGTTGTTTAAAGGGAGTGAAAATGCCCCCGGCGATACCTATGCTCAGCAGTTCAGTGCTTTAGGTGCACGTTTTAATGCCAGCACGCATTTTGACTACACCAACTACTATGTGACGCTGCCAAACCAAGCATTAGAACTGGGCTTATATCTCGAAGCCGATCGCTTTATCCGCCCTAGCCTTAACGCCACTACGGTTAAAAATCAACAGGAAACCGTACTGCAGGAAATGGCACAAACCATAGATAATCAGCCCTATATCCGCAGCGCGATGGCGTTTTTACTCGAGCAAGTAAAAGGCACTCCCTACGGTCACGGTATTATTGGCAGCCGCGAAGATATCTTGCAAGCCACGCCAGAAAACCTAACGGCCTTTCACCGTGCTTATTATCGTCCCGATGCGATGCAGCTTTCCCTTGTCGGCAAACTAAGCCCACAAACCCGACAATGGATAGAGCAAAATTTTGCGGCTTGGTCTAGGCCAACGATTGCTGAACCTGAATTTTCTGAGTTAACAATCCAACCTAAACAAGTACATGCTGAGTTAGTGGATGAGCGCGGACCTTGGCCCGGATTACTGCTCACTTGGCATACAGTAGGTAAAGATCACCCCGATGCTGCGGCAATTCGGCTGCTAGAAGGTTATTTATTTCAAAACACCGCCAGTGCACTCGCTAAACTCAGTCTGCATAATCCCGAACAAATGCTCAGCTACTCCCTGCCCTTTGAGTTAGAAAATCATGGCATAGCGAATATCGTCCTGGTTCCACGGGCACGGACCTCACTCGATGCCTTAGTGCAAAAAGTATTGGGACTTGTGGCACAAACGCAGCAAGATGCTCTTGATGAAGCAAGTCTTTGCACACTTAAACAAGTGTGGTTAAACAATCAATTACAACAACTGGATGACACACAGGCCTTAGCCATCAAGCTTTCCGCAACGTCGGCTCAAGATAAAGACCATCCCTTTACCGCGCAGTGGCAACGGATCAACGCAGTCACGGCCGACGATATCCAAAGCGTTGCAAAACGGTATTTCAACCAAGATTATGTCCGAGTCGACCTACTGCCACCTTGGTATATTCGCTGGGGTAAAACGCTACTGGAATGGCTGCCTAACGATATGAGTGACAGTTTAGAGGATGCGGTATTATGACGACTCAGACAATGTCAAAGCAGCTACAAGGCTTAATGTTCTGCGCTGTGGCTTTATCACTAAACGCCTGCCAGCAGACGCAAATCATCTTCACGCCGAGCGAACCGCCGAGTTTAGCCCATTTTGAAACGCCAAACTCTTTAGCCCATTCTTTGCCTAGCTCTTTGAACAATCATTTACTCAAAAGCGGCGTCATTATCCCCGTAACGGATGAAATTTTTACCGATGAAGCCCATACCGAATTGGATTTACCCTATCAGTTACATCGCCTTGCCTCACTTCAAATGAATAACAGTGTGAGCAACAGGGTCAGTTTAGCGGCAGTGAGCCCGCAAGTTCCCTTCAATAATCCTGATATTTTACAGATTGCCTTTCAAGAAAAGGCCCGCGCACTTGCCATTAGCCGCGCAGATCCCTGTCTTGAGACTTTCAATATGCGTGTCAGCTTGCACAGCATTAATTTAAGCCTCACTTGCCCCGACGATGTTAACCATATCTACGGCTTACTACTGCAATTTTGGCAGCCAGATGCCTTTGTTGATGCGACAACCACCCCCGTCGATGTCGACAATATTCGCCGTCAACTCAAGCTCAATAAACACTTAAACGCCTTTAGTGGCGCCGAGATAGATAAAGTGTGGCGCGATAAACTGCTCGGCCCAGAACATCCCTACAATAGAGTGATCAATAATAATGCATTGTTCGATTCGCTCAGCCTAAGGCAACTGCAACAAATCCAACAGCAGGCGGTAACACAAGCACAGTGGCATCTTTTTCTACCCAACTCTTTGGCAAATAACGCTAAATTTGACCTTCAAGCTAGCCTTAAACTGTGGCCATTATTGCCTAATTCAGTGTGGAAAGCGGATAAAGCAGAGACAGTAAAGCCTCAGCAAATCAAGAGGATTTACCTTATTGATGCGCCGGGCAGCGTGCAAACCCAAGTCCGCCTAGGTTATGCCATAGATCATGTCCTAAGTGATGCATCAACTCAGCAGCAACTGAACCCACAGGAAGTCGCCTTAAGCTGCCGCAGTTTATCCGCACTCATGGGCCGCAGTTTTTCGGGCAGACTCTACTATGATTTACGGGAAAAACGCGGCCTCACCTATGGCATCTACGGCCAGTGCGCCAATGCACCGCTCTCCAGCAGCATCAAGTTTTATGGCAGTACAGCCATAGAACATACGGGCGCGTTTGTGGTGGGGATAGTAGATCACCTAACACTCGTTAAGACGCAAGGTGTTAGCCAAGGTGAAATCGATGCGCTTAAAACCTATTTGATCGGTGAAGATTTGCTCAGCCAAGACAACAGCATTCAACGTGAAAACCAATATATCCACCAAGTCGCGACAGGATTAACTCAAATTGAAGTTCAGCAGCTAAATGCAGGATTACAGGCTCTAACGCCCGAAAGGCTACAACAGTTAGCAAACGCGGCTTTTAGTGGTAATCCATTGATTATTTTGCGGGGCGATGTTGATCGAATTCTTCCTGACTTAAAAACCAAGCTACCAGAGTGGCTGTTTGAAAGGGTCAAGGTTGGCCTAACTGACAACTAAAGCCAAATAATCCTTCTAAAAGATTCAAATGCGCGATCGACAAATTAGAGCTTATTGGTCGCACTGTCGCTGGCACGCGGTGCGCCATTATCACCCTGCGTCATCTGTTCATGGCCTTGTTCCATTTGTTGTAAATCTTCCATCGCCGAATCCTGCTGCATGATCTGCGGATCAGGATCATCTGCCGGTAACACCGCCATATTGTCGGCATTCGCGCTATTTGGCGTAACAGGTTGATCAGGAGCCATACCATTTACGGCCTTAAGCCCCTCGATTGCCGGAGACACCTCAGTTTTCAACGTGCTGTCACTAAGATTCGGTAACCACTCACGCAATTGCTCGGGTCCAAAACTAAAACCTAACGCTATGACGACAGTTGCCACTGCAACATACAGCCAAGGGCGAATCGCCAGATTATCACCTCTTAGTAAAGTGCTTTCACTGGCATATAAATGCGCATCCGAGCGTTGAGCTATTGGCGCGAGTGCTTGTAGCATGTCCGGCAAGGCATCGAGTTCAGGACCTTTAATGCGCTGACCAATAAACTGCCCACCTTCGTAAATCTCCATCTGATGACTGGCGACTTCACCGTCAACCACACCAGAACTGGTAATAATCAACTTATTACAACAGACTCTTCCGCGAAATACGCCACAAACCCGCAGCTCATGACAACTGACTTCACCAGAGATCTCGCCGCCAAGTTCGATCTTAATTTGTCCTGCTGATCTAATCTTGCCCTGCAATTTACCCGCAATGAATGCCGCGCTCTCGAACTGAATGTCGCCCTCAATCAAGGTTTGTGCACTGATAACCGTAATGCCATTGCCCTTACTCGCCATAGGATTCATTCCATATCATTATTTTTGTGACAAAGATGTTATGGTAAAAGTCCTCGAGAATAAAGCACTGGTTTCGCTTAGTATTTAACCTAAGCCCCAGAGCGGGACTTAAGTCACGCCAGCGACTATGTTACCCTGCGCATCTTGCCATATGGCTCCCGAGTACCTGAATATGAGTAACAGGATGCCTCAAAAAGGTGAGTGTTGATATCGCACTAAAACAAAGCTAAAGAACACACTAGCAGCAAACACCGAAAACAAACCGCCAACGAGACCCCGACATGGCACATTCAAACTCCGCTAGCTCGCAATCGATAACCCCAATCGTAACACCACTTGAAGCGTATCGCGCCAAGGTGTGCATAGATCTCATTGACGATCCCGCGCAGCAACAGGCGGTGTTGGCGCTCGATGTGCTATTTAAGCAGTTGATGCTACAGCCACATTCAGCACAGTTTCCCCTTATCAACAAACAAGCAATCAAAGGTCTGTATCTGTGGGGCGATGTGGGTCGGGGCAAAACGTTTCTGATGGATTTGTTTTTCGATTGCTTGCCGAGTGAAGGTAAGTTAAGACTGCATTTTCACCGATTTATGGCGCGGATTCACCAAGCATTACGCGAACATTCGGGTAAACGAGATCCGTTAACTCTCATAGCTAAAAATCTCGCAAAAGAGTGCAAGGTGCTGTGTTTCGATGAGTTTTTTGTCTCGGACATTGGCGATGCCATGATACTCGCTGGGCTCTTTGAATGCCTATTCAAACAAGGTGTGGTGCTGGTCGCCACCTCAAATATTCCTATTGAGCGCTTATATGAGAACGGCCTAGCTAGACACAGATTTTTACCTTGCATCCAGCTACTGCAAACACACACTCAAATGCTGCATCTCAATGGCAACCAAGACCATAGAATGCACGCCATCAATGCTTCATTAAACAACGAGATTGGCATTGATAGCGCTGAAGTTAACGCCTCGATTTCCCGCAATATAGGCATTACCGGAACACTCGATTTTGAGCAGATTTTTGACAAGCTAGTGAATGGGTTAACGCCAAATACACCCTATATAAGCGCTACTGCCATTAGTGATAGCAGAATGAGTAATGCTAGCCTAACCATCTGCAACCGTGAAATCCCTGTGATCCGCGCCGCTATAGCGCCAACAGGCAACTCAGTCGCTTGGTTCGACTTTTATGCCCTATGTGACGGCCCGAGATCCCAGCTCGATTATATCGAAATAGCCAGTCGATTTAAGATCTTAATGGTGAGCAGCGTTCCCAAATTAGGCGGCGAAGTAAAAAGCTGGATCCGTGCCCGCGGCACAGAAGACGGTATAGGTGATAACCAAGCCGCAGCCACGGGCGAGCGCAAACTCTCCTATGCGGCCAACGACGACCCAGCACGGCGCTTTATTAGCTTGATTGATGAGTTATACGATCAAAATGTCAGCTTATATCTCAGCTGCGACGTGCCACTGAGTGAACTCTATCAAGGTGGCGCACTCAGTTTTGAATTCCGCCGCACCTACAGTCGATTAATAGAAATGAGTCGAAGTGAATGACCGTAAAACATTAGCGATTTATCGCTCTGTTGAGTTAGACCAAAACCCTAATATTGATAAGCAAGAAGTTAGCCATCACGATAAAAATTCGAGGAACAATTAGTGACAAGATAATTCATGCATTCAGAATATAACAAGTCAAATACGCTATTTGCAGATACAAGCCTAGAAAGATGAATAAGTACCTAAATTGAAAATCTGCAATCATAAACAAACTAGTACAGTAAAAACTATTATAATAATTAAAAATCAAATACATAAAATAGAAAATCCATCCTCCATAATCGATTCAATCCACACAACCAAATGACTCATTACGTTCAATTTGCTTCTAGCTGTTGCTAACCTTGAGTTTTAAGGTACGGTGTAACTTAGTTTCAATTGTTCTAATTTACAGCCTATAGGTTTAAATCGTTCAAATTTACAACCTGCAACATAAAAGCTCAAAAATATAATCTATAGTTTATGCAATCAACTAAAGACTCATGATTCTGACTAAGCACCATGACACTTAGTTCGAAATATTCGCTAGACAATATTAAGAACAGCCTTAAACGGAACTCTTTTAAATACAGGGACGATTAACTTATGTGGTTACGACAATTTAAGATTGGCTCACGATTAATTGCTGCGTTTGGATTACTTGCTCTTGTGTTGCTACTTCAAGGAATCATGTCATTACAGACAATGTCATCCATGCGCTCCACTGCTGTAGAAATTGAAGATAATACCCTACCTTCGCTAGTCAGTCTGTCGAGCATCAACCTCAATGTGATGCGCGCTAGGGTGTTTACATTTCGCCTGTTATTAGCAAATTCGACTGCTGAACTTAACAAAGGACTCGATACATTAAGGCAAATCCGCCAGAGTATTAAAACGGATCAAAAAAACTATGAGCCTTTAATTAGCCTGCCAGGTGAGCAGGAGCTCTATCAAGAATTTAGTGGCAGCCTTGATCTGTATTTAAAGCATCAAGATGAGATGATCAGCAAGCTACAGGCGAATGATGCAGCCGAAGCTAAACGGATCATGGATGATGTCATGATAGTGCAAGCCGAAAAAATGACAAAGACGCTCATTAGCATTGGCAGCTTGAATACTGAATATGCAAAGGAACAAGGTCAAATAACTGCACAAGCCTACGACGAGAGTAAATGGCTAAACAGCATTATGATAGTGGGCTCCTTAATCGCTGCATTTGTAGTGGCAATATTTTTAACTCGCAGTATCGTGCAGCCAATGAAGGAAGCTGTAGGCATTTCAGTGGCAGTCGCAAGGGGGGATTTAACGCAGAAAATCAGCACAGAGGGTAAAGATGAAACCAGTCAACTGATGCAATCATTAGCTGAAATGCAGCAAAACCTGCGCGACACTTTATCCCATATAGCAAACTCCTCTAGCCAGCTCGCCTCCGCCGCCGAAGAACTCAATTCAGTCACTGAAGATGCTTCCCGCGGCATACAGCAACAAAATGATGAAATTCAGCAAGCGGCAACTGCGATTACCGAAATGAGTTCGGCAGTAGATGAAGTGGCCAATACGGCGGTGCTCGCTTCAGAAGCCTCTGAAGAAACCGCCCGCAGTACCGAATTAGGTAAAAAACAGGTAGATCAGACAGTCGCAGCCATTATCGACATGAATCAGGATGTGACACAAAGTTCACAGGTTGTTCAAACCTTAGCGATTCAAGCGAGGGATATAGGTAAAGTTCTCGATGTGATCCGCGCCATTGCTGAGCAAACAAATTTACTGGCCTTAAACGCAGCCATTGAAGCGGCGCGAGCGGGCGATACAGGCCGTGGTTTTGCGGTTGTTGCTGATGAAGTTCGTGCCCTAGCCCATCGCACTCAGTCCTCGACCCGTGAAATTGAAGACATGATTAACAAAATCCAGCACGGCACCGAAACGGCTGTGCAATCGATGCAGCACAGCGGCCAAAAGGCTGAACAGGCACTCTCAGTCGCAAGATTGGCAGGGGATGCATTAAACACGATTAATCGCCAAATCAGTACGATGAATAACAGCAACATGGTCATTGCAAGCGCCGCCGAAGAGCAAGCGAAAGTCGCACGTGAGGTCGATAAAAACATTGTGAATATTAGTGATCTTGCCAGCCAAAGTGCTGCGGGGGCACAGCAAACCAGTGCCTCAGCACATGAGCTCTCAAGACTCGCCGTTGAACTGAACAATCTACTGACGCGATTTAAAGTCTAGAGTATCACTTTATAATGGAATCAGAGGGTAATGGCACAAGATGTGTTAAACCGTTACCCTCAATGCATAACGCTATGATCTAGTTTAATAAAGCATTCCATAATACAAGCAAGACTCAAGAGTGCTAGGACCGAGTTTGCGGTGCATGATTAAAGTGCATAGCCAGTTCACTGATATCAGTGGCAACCCATTCTGGCTCGATACACTCGACCAAATGCGCCGCCATAAAGTCCACCAGTTGCATGGCGGCATAGGGCAAACGGCGATCTTTACGGCCAACTAGATACCAGTTACTTTCGAGCGGAAACCCCGTAACAGTTAGAATTGCAGGTTTTTCGCGCCCTTCTTGCAAGGTATGCGCCGAAATCACCGACAAACCTAAGCCCGACGCGACGCTCAAGCGTATCGCCTCATTACTCTCGATTTGCATAGTGTCACCGAGCGTGATGCCTTGGCCGCTGCACCAAGACTCGAACATTAAGCGGGTGGCTGACCCCGGTTCGCGAACGATAAAACGCTCATTTTTAAGCTCGTTAAAATTCACTTGTTCACGACCCACAGCCCAATGCTCCTTTGGTGCAATCAGTTGCAGCGGATTTTTGATGATGCGTGCAGATAACACGTTATCGCCACTTGGAGGATGACTGAACAGGTATAAATCATCTTCTTGACGTTCAAATCTGCCTAATACATGGGCACGGTTACCAATATTTAAGGTCACTTTAACCTGTGGAAACTGCCGATAAAATGCCCCTAAAATCCGTGGTAACACGTATTTTGCGGTAGTGACAATACCGATATTAATGTGACCGACACTGCCACCTTTAGCCTGCTGCATAAAAGCATCGAAATCCTCAAAACGACTCAAGGTATCGCAGGCTGCGCGGTACAACTCATTACCAATCAAGGTCGGTAACATGCGGCCATCACGACTCTCGAGTAATGGCTCGCCCAACACATCGGCCAGTTTTTTAAGCTGTAATGACACTGTGGGTTGAGTTAAATGCAATGCCCTCGCCGCTGCGGAAATATTACCTAACCGCACCACTTGCACATACACCTGCAGTAACCGAAAACTCAAATGCCGCAATTTAAGCTGAGTCGATGACGAACGCTTATCCATAGACAATTACCTATACCTAGGTGGTAAACAATTTATTTTTCAATATAACCAATTAGGTCCAAAATCACCAGCCATCAGGATCACCCGACAAACAAGCGCGTTTTGTACGGCTTAAAAGTCAAACTTAATGAGATACCAATGCCCGATATTGTCATTGCATTTTTCGCCTTAGGCCTGTTAGCTGGCCTAGTGAAATCAGATCTTAAAGTCCCACCCGCGATCTACGAAACCCTATCCATACTGTTAATGCTTACCTTAGGTTTAAAGGGCGGAATGGCACTCCACGGTCACACTCAAAACTTAGTGTTCACTGAGCTGTTAGCGGTTGTTGCCTTAGGTTTGATTATCCCCTTGGCCTTATACCCTGTACTAACCCGGCTGGTTCGCATTGGCCATACCGATGCCATTAGTATTGCCGCCCATTACGGCTCCGTCAGTGCGGGAACCTTTGCGGTGGTGATGGCTATGGTTGAAAAATCTGGGTTGATCTTAAGGCCAGAAACGACCCTATATCTCGTGCTGCTGGAACTACCTGCTATTGTCGTAATGCTCTGGTTACACAGATACTTAAGTGCCAAAAAAGCAATTGAAACATCACCCAAAAATGAAAATCAATCAAGCGTGTTGCACGAAGCCTTAACCAGCCGCGGCGTTGTCTTACTCCTTGGCGGTGTAGTGATAGGTTGGCTTTATGGCCCAACGGGACTTGCGCCGCTTACACCTGTGTTACTAGGCGGATTCAAAACCTTACTGGCATTATTTTTACTGGAAATGGGCTTAGTAACGGCTAAAGTGTGTTTGCCGCTACCACTGAAACAATGGCGCTTATTAGTGTTCGCCGCCGTAACGCCCTTTATATTGGCTTGGTGTGGTATTGGTGTAGGTGTTTGGCTGGACTTACCTTCAGGCAGCATTTTAGTGTTAGCGGCATTAAGTGCCAGCGCATCTTATATCGCAGCTCCAGCGGCCATTCGAGCCGCAATCCCCGAAGCCAATATAGGTCTGGCTATGCTAGCCTCACTCGGGATCACATTTCCAGTTAACGTGCTAATTGGCTTACCCTTATATCAACATTGGGTAACGCTCATTACAGCTTAGTACTTCTTCGCCGAATAAAGTCCAATGAAAAGGGAGACATTATTGTCTCCCTTTTCATTGGCATAAGCGTAAACAATTTAAGATGCATCACTGTGATGTGTGGCTTTATCCTGATACATGGCTTTATCGGCGGAATCTAACAGATCCTCTAAGCTCATATCTGAATCCGGTGTCCAATGGGCGATACCTATGCTGGTCGCCAATCTATGTTGCTTAGGGTGCTGTTGATTATATTGCTCAAGTAACTGCTTAAAACGCTCGATGACCCGATTGACGGTATCTCTATGCACAAAACTTAGCAGCACCACAAACTCATCGCCGCCAAGCCTTGCGATCACATCCGACTCCCTAAAAGCAGTCATTAAGATATGGGCAAAATCATATAACACCTGATCGCCCTTGCGATGACCAAAGCTGTCATTCACTTCCTTAAAAAAGTCGAGATCGAAGAATACTAAGGCCGCCTCAGATTCGGTACGTCGACAACTCGCCAGTGACTGATGGGCCAGTAATTCAAAACCACGTCGATTCGAAATAGCTGTCAAGGGATCTAAGGTATTTTGCGCGATAGAGAGTAATTCAGCCTCTACCATTTGTCCTAAATCCGTTAAGGTTTCAATGTCTTCAGCCGTAAAATCCCGCGGTTCAGTACCGATTAAACACAAAGTACCCACCCGATATTGCTCGTGAATGGTGAGGGGATAGCCGGCGTAAAAGCGAATATGCGGCAGCTCAGTCACCAGAGGATTGTCACTAAAACGGGGATCTTTGAGGGCGTCGTTCACGATGAAAATGCCGTCATGATTGATCGCATGTCCACAAAATGAAATTTCCCGAGGTGTTTCAGTCACCTCCAATCCTTGGCGAGATTTAAACCATTGCCGTTCGGCATCCACTAAGGTCACAACACAGATGGGCAAGGAGAAAATTCTGCGCGTAAGCCGAGTAATACGGTCGAAACGCTCCTCGGCATCGGTATCGAGCACATTAAGTGCCCGTAACGTGGCCAAGCGTTGCAGCTCGTTTTCAGGAATTGTAGGTAATTGCATGGCACTCTCAGCTAACTGCTCTCATTAAACTCTAGCCTAAATGGTGTATTCTTGCGGTGTTAAGGCTGAAATTCGTATCAGCCTTAATCCCCTTAAAGACTGCACTATTCAAGCACAGCACGATAAATGTTTAACACCCGCTCAGCATGGTCTTCTACCTCTGACACTGGTAACTGCCCCACCTTTTGTTGCAGAGTAAGTCGATGATTTTCATCCCGTAGTAAGCAATAGGTCTGAGTTAAATGCTGGGCACTCATCATTGGCAAAAGTTCAAGCTCAGCTAACACACCAAAAATCCGCACATTGTCAGACCAAATCGTTAGCTCTGGATACTCGTGGGCATTAGCCAGCACTAAGTACTGGGCAATAAACTCAATATCGGCAATCCCGCCTGGACTCTGCTTTAAATCAAACATGCCATCACTGACTTTAAGCAAGTGATCGCGCATCTTCTGACGCATCTCACGTACCGCTTTTTGCAGCTCAGCTTTATCACGGGGCTTTTCCAATACTGAAGCGCGAATATGACTGAATTTAACCGCTAAGCTATTGTCACCAAAAACAAAACGCGAGCGAACTAAAGCTTGATGCTCCCACGTCCACGCCTCATTAGCTTGGTATTCGCCAAAACGCTCAATCTCACTGACCATCAAACCCGAGGCGCCTGATGGGCGCAGACGCATATCCACTTCATACAACTCCCCCGAAGTCGTGCGAGTCGAGAATAAATGCAGAATGCGCTGGGCGAGTTTGAGGTAAAAATGACCAACTTCAATCGAGCGATCACCATTGGTCAGGCCGTTTTCTGTTTTATTTTCACACAAGAAAACTAAATCGAGATCGGAGCCGTAACCCAATTCAATCCCGCCGAGCTTGCCATAACCGACAACGGCAAAGCCTGTGTCACTGCCCTCAAGGTGAGCGGGCACTCCATGGCGCACTGAAACCTGTTGCCACGCCTGCATCACCACTTGTTCGATAATAGCTTCGGCTAAAAAAGTTAAGTGATCGCTCACTTGCATCACGGGTAAAACACCCGTGACATCGGCTGCGGCGATTTTAAGTTGTTGTGAAAGCTTAAATTGTCGCAGCGCTTCCATCTGCTGCTCCATATCATCCTCGGGCACGCGCATCATGTACTGACGCAGCTCGCTCGGATAATCGTCGATGGAGGTCGTGTCATAGAGCTGCGACGGATCGATAAGCTCATCGAGCAACATGGGAAATTTAGCCAACTGCGCGGCAATCCAAGGACTGGCGCAACACAAACTCACCAACTGCTGCCGCGCGCCGGGGTTTTCACACAAAAGCTCAAGGTAAGTGGTGCGAGTTAAAATTTGCTCCAGCACCTTAGACACGGGCTCAAAGGCTGACGATGGACTCTGTTGATTAATCAATTCTTCCAATAATCTTGGCATTAATTTATCTAAGGTTTCTCGCCCGCGCGGACCAATCGAACGCTTAGTCACTGTTTCGCGCCAGCTGCTGAGCATAGGGCACAGCTTGTCATCATCAATTTGCTGTTCGGCCAACAACGCGATGCCATCATCAAGGTCTTGCATATTCCACAGCTGCGTTGTCCAATGCTCTGCCTTTTCTTCGCCTTCTTCGCCACCCACAGTGGCTTTAAAATGACGATGGATTTTGCTCATTGCCGCTTCAATATGAGTGCGTAAATCAACCTCATTGGCCATATCGAGTACATGGCACAATCGCGCCCAATCCAGTGGATTATTCGGTAAGGTTTGGGTTTGTTTATCGTCAATGGCTTGCAGCAGATTCTCAACCCGGCGCAGCAGTAAATAACTGTGTTTAAGCTCATCCACCGCCAAATATTCAAACTGCCCTAAGCTGTAGAGCGTATCGATAGCACCGAATAAACTCTGCTGGCGCAACGCAGGCTCACGGCCGCCACGGATCAATTGAAAACTTTGCACCACGAACTCGACCTCACGAATACCGCCTGCACCGAGTTTAATATTGTCGGTCAAATGACGGCGCCGCACTTCTTGCGCGATGAGTTGCTTCATTTTCCGCAGGGATTCAATTGCCGAAAAGTCAATATAACGGCGATACACAAAGGGTCTCAGGAGGCTGTGTAGTTCATCGGAGAAATGGTTCCAAGGCCCGAGCGCACGCGCCTTGACCATGGCATAACGCTCCCAGTCTCGCCCTTGTTCTTGGTAATAATCCTCAAGACCACTAAAACTCACCACCAAGGGGCCACTTTCACCGTAGGGGCGCAAACGCATATCCACGCGGAACACGAAACCATCGACTGTGACTTGATCGAGCAAGTTCACTAGCCTTTGCCCCATGCGGATAAAGAATTGTTGATTATCTAAACTGCGACGACCGCCGACGGTTTCGCCATGCTCAGGAAACGTGAAAATCAAATCGATATCGGAGGAGAAATTAAGCTCGCGGCCGCCTAACTTACCCATACCTAAAATCAGTAGCGGTTGCGGATTCCCTTCTTTGTCCATCGGCGTGCCGTATTGAGCGCACATATCTTTATAGAGCCAATCGCGGGCACAGATTACTAACGCTTCGGCGAGCGCCGACAGATCAAGCAAGGATTCATCTAAACTGGCATAGTCTAAAAAGTCACGCCAAGCTAAACGCACCATTTGATAGTTACGAAACCGTCGCAGGGTGGTTTTAGCCATCTCCTCGGTGGTCGTGCTAGCCAGTTCTTCATGTAAATCAACATCAAAGTTTTTACGATCAATCAGGCTTAAATCGCCCGCAAACAGCATAGCGATCCACTCGGGATGTCGGCATAGTTGAGCCGCCACATAATCACTGAGTCCCAAAACCGTTTTGAGTTCTTGCTGCTGAGCAGGCGTTAATTGCGCAAGTCCTTCGGACCATGCTTCCTCTAATCGCAGCCAATTGCGTTCAGCGGTTTGATTAATAAGAATAGACAATGACTTATTACTGTCTTTTTGCATGGTCATAATAATCCCTAACAAATTTAGCTATCGACATATTATGTCGTAAATGATATAGATTGACGCCACATCATGTTATGTTCGACGAGACTTGCAGCTACCTGATGTAACACACAAATAAAGGTTTACACTTTTATCTGTGGTATTTAAGGGTACTATAACCTGCGCGGCAGGCATATTGGGCAAGCGGATTATTATTGCCTGCAAGTATTTGAGTTTTATTTCATTACCTTTTGGAGAAAACATGGCAGGAATGCTAACCCGTGTTCTCACATCGATACTTTTTTTAGCCGTTTCGCTATCGCTGACGGGTTGTGGCGATGACAGACCGGATAAAATCGCGAAGTATCAACAACTCACACAGCAACGTCTCGCTACGCTCACGACGATGATCGATGACGGCCAGTTGCGTAACGCTAATCTCTTAAAACAATACACGACACTGCTAAAGCAACAGAAACCCGATTTAGCGCCCTTACTCGATGAATTAGCAAAGGATTCTGGTACCCAAGGTCCCATGTATACCTCGCTAAAACGTCGTTTAGATGAATCAAAAGTGGCGAGTAACTTTGCTGATCTCGATCAACAGCTGGCCGAAGCAGAAAATCTTTATCAAGCCGCAGATCCCAGTCTGTTTAACGATATGTTGTCTGATCCCGTCAACGTGGTCGCCGATATGTCCGACGGCAAACTGGCTCGCGTGAATGCGATTAGCCGTGAGGCCGCAACATTAGCCAATGGCGGTGAAGATTTCGGCCCTGGTAGTCAACTGGTCGGCAATCCCTCTTACGGTAACTGGCAAACCGACTCGAGCGGCACTTCGTTTTGGGCTTGGTATGGCATGTATTCGATGTTTTCGAATGTCTTCAATCGCCCAGTTTCCTACGATCGTTGGTCGGGTAACCGAGGTTATAGCTATTACAATGACGTAGGTCGTTATCGCTATACCTCACCCAAACAAGCGGATGCGCAAAATAAGACCTTCGAACAAACGAAAAAACGTTTCGACTCACAAGGCAAGCGCTTTGACAGCCCTTATGCTAAGCCGCGAACTGGTGGCACGGCGTTATCCCGTGAAAGTACCAGCGCACCTAAGGCCAGCACGACAAGTGCGAGCAAGAGTTCGAACAGTAAGTTTCGATCTAACTATGCTAAAGACAGCAGTTTCCGCAATTCCAGCAATCGCACGACCCGCAGTGTGCGCCGGGGCAAGTAACTAAGGATTTCCAATGACATTATTTCAGGATTTCGGTATCACACCAGAGCTAGCCATCATTCTGGCTATCGATCTCACCATAGCCGTGATTTTGCTAACGCTAATGCGTTATTTGCAAGGTTGGAGTGTAAAGGTCAATAGCAGTAAGGAGCTGGCAGAGCGGGATAACTTTGCCTTTGGCATAAGTACCGCTGGCGCAGTTGCCGCCCTAGGCATAGTGCTTACAGGCGCTATCACAGGCGCTGCGGCACACTCTTATCTTACCGAAGCGATTGGCATGAGCTGCTATGGTTTATTCGGTTTAGTACTGATTAAACTCGGCCGTTTTCTCCACGATAAAATAGCGCTAAATGAGTTTGATAAGAACGAGCAAATCATCAAAGGTAATGTGTCCGTCGCTATCGTCGATGCTAGCGTTGCTATTGCTACCGCCATTATCATTCGCTCCGTCTTGCTGTGGGCAGAAGATTTAACGGTCGATACCTTCATTGCCATCTTCAGCGCCTTTGCGATTTCGCAGTTGATGTTAGTGCTACTCACGCGCTGGCGTGAAAACCGTTTCGCAAGCCGCAACCAAGACTCGTCTATGCAGCAAGCCTTAGCCCAAGGTCATACAGCGTTAGCGCTACGCCATGCAGGTTACATGATTGCTATGGCACTGAGCTTTAATGCCGCCAGTCACTTTATTATTTATAATCCAACGGCTTATGTGACGAATGTGATCGGTTGGTTAGTGTTCTCAGTCATTATGCTGATCGCGCTCTCCTTACTGCTGTTCGTCGTGAAGAAACTGGTATTAGCCCGTATCGATTTAGCCGATGAAGTGGAAAGACAACACAATATCGGTATCGCCGCAGTAGAAATGGCGATCAGTATCGCTATCGCACTTATTCTTACGGCACTGATGGCTTAATCGAATGCAAGAAATTAGCTTAACTCCCTCGGCGGCTAAACCTAGCCGCCTAGGTTGGTTCGACGATGTTCTCTTATTGGGCATTATGGCCGTATTAGCAGGTTGCGGCCTGATCTATGAATATCTTTTATCCCACTATGCGGGCCGCATTTTAGGCGCATTAGAAGCCGCCATTTACACCATGATAGGCTTAATGATTGTCTCCATGGGGCTAGGTGCCTTCGCCGCGCGTAAGATCCGTGATGCCTTTACTGGTTTTGTGATTTTAGAACTTACAGTTGCACTCTGTGGCTCACTCGCCATTTTAATCACAGCAGCGGTGATTGGTTTTGGTCAACAACTGCCATTGATCATTGCTAACACCTTAGGTTTACCGCCAGATCAACTGCCCGAAGGTGGCATGATAGGCTCGCTGCAAAAACTCAGCGAATACTTACCCTATGTGTGGGGCGTGATACTGGGCCTGATGATAGGTATGGAAATCCCGCTGATTGCTAGGGTTCGCCAATCACTCTCTGACGAGCATTTGCTGCACAATGCGGGAACAATTTACGGCGCCGATTACATAGGCGCAGGCATAGGTGCCGCCATTTGGGTTGGCTTTATGCTCGCCATCGATATCCAACTCGCCGCCGCCTTAACCGCCAGTTTCAATCTATTGGCAGGTTTTGCGTTTATCTGGCGATTCTGGCCTAAAATCCGCCGCGCTAAACTGCTTTTGAGTGGGCATTTTATCGTGACTGGCGTCTTACTATTATTAGCTATCCACGGCCCACGCTGGGAGCAAGAATTCAATAATTTGCTCTATAAAGACAAAGTGGTTTACGCCAAGGCGACACGTTTCCAACAGCTGACCTTCACCGAGCGGTTGCGCGGTAACGGTCTACCGCCCGTTTATGCTTTATACATCAATGGTCGCTTACAATTTTCTAGCATAGACGAGCACATCTACCATACGTTTCTCGTTCATCCTACGCTCGCGGCCAGTGCCCGTCACAACAAAGTGCTAATCATTGGCGGTGGCGATGGACTCGGTCTCAAACAAGTACTGCGCTGGGAGCCTGAACAAGTCACGCTGCTCGATCTCGATGTGGGCCTAGTGCAATTATTTAAATCGCCCGATACAGATATGCCCGATAGTCTCAGTCGCGCTATGTTGGCGCTCAATGGCAACGCACTGAATGATCCCCGTGTCACAGTGATCAACGACGATGCATTTAATGGTGTCGATAAACTGATTGCCACAGGCGTGAAATACGATGCGATTATCGTAGACTTGCCTGATCCGAGCCATCCCGATCTTAATAAGCTGTATTCGGACTATTTCTACCGTAAATTAAAGGAACTTATGAGCAGTGATGGCGCTCTGACTGTACAGTCAACATCGCCTTACCATGCCCCTAAGGCCTTTATTTCGGTAGCAAAAACCTTGGCATTGGCGGGATTTGACGTCAAGCAGTACCATCATAATGTGCCCAGTTTTGGTGAATGGGGCTGGAGTATTGCAACCTTAGCCGGACTCGATGCACAACACAGATTAGCGAAGTTAACTGAGTTGCCCATCAAAGATGACTGGCTCACTTTAGGTTTAGTGGATGGCGCCTTTGAGTTTCCAGCCAATTTTTATCAAGATGCCGCCAACATAAAACCCAATGAATTGGGTTCATTGCAGCTGTATCACTACCATTTGCAAGATTGGTCCGAGAATCAAGGACTGGATCTTTTTTAATAGGATGAGATAGTACTTGACATATTATGTCTCGGTGCTATCTTTGAACACAGACATAATATGTCAATAAGGACAAATATGAATATCCATACCATTGCCAATCACCTCAACAGTCTTGGCAACAACAGCCAAACTGGCTTTCAATTTGATTGTTATCCAATCGATGGTGAAGTCGAAGTGTTGCAAGTGAATGTGGTCGGCCGTGAAGAAATCCCGGTATTTGTATCGGTAACGGACAACCAAGTGCTTTGCATCAGCTACCTGTGGGGCGAGAACGAAGTAAATCAAGAACGTCGCAGTGAAATGTTTGAAACCATGCTAGAGCTCAACATTCCAATGCCCTTGTCAGCTTTTGCAAAAATTGATGACAAATACGTGGTTTACGGTGCGCTATCACTACAATCTAGCATGCTCGAAATCGAGCAAGAATTAGCAGTTTTATCTGATAACTGTTTAGAAGTTATTGATGAATTGGTCGACTATCTGAAATAAGGAGCCACAAAATGGGCATTCTGAATAAAATTTTAACAGCGTTTCGCGGTGGTGCCACCGAAGTTGGCCAAAGCATCGTTGACGCAAACTCAACCCGTATTTTCGAACAGGAAATCCGTGATGCAGAAAAGCATTTAACCAATGCTAAACGTGAACTGACCGATGTCATGGCAAAAGAAATGCAAGCCAGCCGTGAAATCGACCGTCTGAAACGTTCGATTGCAGAACACGAAGGTTATGCGACTCAAGCATTAGACAAAGGTAATGAAGCCTTAGCTATTGAAATTGCTGAAAAGATTGCTCAGTTAGACCAAGAGTTGTCTGAGCAACAAAGCGCTAACGACAGCTTTAGCGCCCATGCTGCACGCTTGAAAGACTTAGTGAAGAAAACCGAACGCCAACTGTCTGATTATCAACGTCAGTTGAGCATGGTTAAAACCACTGAAAGCGTACAAAAAGCGACGGCAACCATTACTGACTCGTTCGCGTCTAGCAACTCTAAGCTGCTGAACGCTAAAGATTCACTAGAACGTATCAAGGCACGTCAGCAACAATTTGACGACCGTTTAAAAGCGGCTGAAACCTTAGCCGATGAAAACAGTGATAAGTCGTTGCAAGCCAAACTAGCCGAAGCGGGTATTGGTGAGCAAAAGTCAAACGCAAATGCAGTGCTAGATCGAATCAAAGCACGTAAAAGCTAAGCAATGATTGACCGAATGCCGAGTCTCAGTGGGATCATCACCCCTTACTGACCTCGGCATTTTTTTGTTTCATCCTCATTAAATAAAAATGACCACTATTGCCCGTGAATATCCGCAGCCAATCAATATGAGGCCGCACGCGAGCATAGTCAGCAGGAGTCACTATGGGATTTTTCAATAGTATTTTTGGTAAGAAAGCCCCGCCACAGCGCGAGCTCAATCACCCGTCCCAGCTCAATGTCGGCGACATGATCTCAATTGATGATAGTTTTGCCCTGCCACCACAACTCCGTGGTCAACAATTAAGAGTCGAAGCCGTACATACTTACGAGTCTGAACGTAAACAACACTCCGAGTGGTTACTCAAGGGACATGGTAGTGATACTCTCTTTTTGAGCATTGAAGAAGACGACGAAACCTATCTCGCCTTTTCGATTAAGGTTTCCCGCGCCCAAGTGGAGCAATTATTCGATCTCGAGCAATTCAGCACCCTGTTCGAGGAACCGGGTCATGCCGAGTTAACTACGCAAGTATTACCGGCCGACTTAGCTGAACAACTTGAACAATGGCTTGGAAAACAATACCACCAAGTGACTTTTGCCGCTTTTGGCTATTTCCATCGTCAGGATTATCGTGGCCAAAAGCCGCCACAGGATGCTAATGGCGCCACAGGTGAGCCCTTTGAGTACTATTTATTACTTGATGACAATGAAAGCTGCGCCGTCGAAGTGGAAGTCTACGAAGGGGGTGATACCGATGTCGTCTTGACCCTATATCGCCCGCTAACGGATATTCGGGAATACTGGCCGGCGAAATAACACGAAAATAAGATAAAGTGCGTGCTCGCACTTTATCAATAATCCCAATACAATCTCACAGATAAGCGCTAGAAACGGTTGATAGCAATAGGTAATACGCCATGAGTAAAACCAAACACCCTCTGCCCGAGCAATGGTTAAAGAACCAACAAGCCGCTAAGGCGACACAGGTTGCCTTCGATCTCGATGAAAAATTTCAATACTCTATTCGTAAAGCCGCGTTAGATGCAGGCGTTAGCCCTTCTGATCAAATTCGCACTATTTTAGGTCTTAGCGTATCGAAACGGCCAACGCGTCCGCGTCTTACCGTGTCACTCAATGCAGATGACTATGTGCAACTGGCAGAGAAATATGGTTTAAGTGCCGATTCACAGCTAGAAATTAAACGCCGTGTACTCGACGATTTAGTCCACTTTGTTGATGAAACCTAAAGCAACGCTGATCTCAAGTGCCAACCCTTCTTACCATTGGCTGGCGCGATTAATCGATTTATAGCCCTTTTATTTACTCAGTCAATTTACTCACAGCCTAAAGTCTTTTACTTTAGTAGTGATATTCGCCGCACTTAACAGGGATCATGTTTGGCATGACAGATAAAACCCCATGGTCGCTTCGCACCCTTGGCACTCCTTCTCCATTCGAAATGGCGATGATGCTATTGTCCTTGCTGTCGGTGATCATCGTACTTGTCATGACCTTCGGCCGCCTAGATAGCGAAACCTACCGCTTGCTCTTCTTTGTCGATACCAGTATTTGCATGATTTTTATGATCAACTTCTTTGTTGGGTTGATCCGTGCTCGCGATAAACGCTTTTTCATTAAACACCATTGGATTGATTTTATTGCCAGTATTCCGGCGATTGAAGCCCTACGTATGGCACGGCTTTTTCAAATCCTACGGGTAATACGCCTGATCCGCATGAGTCGCTCACTGCTGCTCCCACTGGTAAAACAACGTAAACAAGCCACCTTAGCCAGTTTACTGGTTGCTATGGTGACGATTCTGACATTAGCTTCCGTCATTATGCTCATCGTCGAAAGCGGCACCGAAGGCGCCAATATCCAGACCGCTGAGCAAGCGATTTGGTGGGCATTAGTCACTATCTCTACCGTCGGCTACGGCGATTATTATCCTGTAAGCACAGCAGGCCACATCATAGGTGGCGTGGTCATTGTCAGCGGTGTGAGTTTTTTTGGTGTGATTTCAGGCTATATGGCGTCGGTATTTGTCGCGCCAGATGAATCTGAACGTCAAGAACGCCAAGATGCGCATAAAGCCGAAATCAAATCAGAGCTTGAATTAGCCTTAGCAAGAATGGAAGAGAACCAACAAAAAATAGAACAAAATCAAGCGCAAATGCTGGCTCAAATTGCGGAACTTAAGCAGGCTATCGAAACAAAAAATAGCTGACTTTGTTGCGAAAACGGACTAATGAAAAGGCTCAATCTATATTAGATTGAGCCTTTTCCGTTTATCAGCGATAAAAAGTAATACTACCAGTAGACCTGCTGTTGCATCGCGTTACGGCGTGTCGATTCCATAGCAAACAACAAACTCTGCTGCTTGTCTTCCAGCCACTCAGCTAAATTGATATCTAACTCCCGACTCGCATCCTGTAAGGCGCGATAACAAGCCAAAGTTTTAATCCCAAGCGCGAGATCTTGCCAAGGTGCACGAAATGCGTCCCGTGATTTCGCCTCATATAAACTGCCGTAGGCATGACCCACAAGAATGCTCGCATCCAACACTGTGGCCACTTGTAGATAATTCGCCGCTGTCATGACGCTATTGAGTGGCATGACCTCAATTATCGCCATCCAAGAAGCTTGCTGAGCACGATCGGCATGCTGGCGTAAGCTAGGCTGATGGGTGATGTCCACTTCACCAGCACTCATCTTTAGCAACAGTTCAACAATAGCCAGCTGTAGTTGACCATATTCGATCTGTTGCCATAAGGAGAGTAAGCGTCCCGTCAGATTAATCTCTGCCAGTTGCGCCAGAAGTCGCGCCTTAACTTGGGCATGTTGGCCAAGTTTAGCAAATAAGCCTCTTTGGCTACCAAGCAAGGCGGTCAACGCCTGTGCCTGCTCAATAAAATCGAGCTGCTTTTCAATCAGCATAAATTGGCTAGACAGTGTCACATTCAATAATTCGAACTGATTTAAGGTCATCCGCAGCAAACGAATACAGGCGCGCATCCGCCACCATAGTACCACACAGGCTTCAGGGTCGCTTTCCTCTGCGATCATGCTCTCTAATAATTGCCAGCGCTCAAGGGCGGTTTCAAGCAGGATTTGGCAGTTTGCACTTAAATCCAGTAAAGAAGAATCGTGTGACTCGGCCAGTGGCAGAAATTCCAATGCTTTTAAATCGAGCGGCTTAGCCTTACCCGCCAATCGATAGCCCCGCTGCGCTTTACTGGCCTTACCTAAACGCACGGGCACAACGCTCGCCACTTGCATCGCCAGCTTAAGTAGCGCCTCAGTATCGCCACTGAGGAGTTCAAACTCGAGCTCACACAGGGCTTCTTGCTGGCCATTTGCGGTGATTTCACCTATGTCTAACGCAACTTCGACCACGCTATTATCAATCTGAACATGCCAAGCGCGACGATAAAAATCGGTGTGAAATATACAAGTCAACTGAGCTTGCGTTGCCGCTAAATCGGCATCAGCGGGCCAAATGCAGGTAGGAAATAGACTTAAGTCTGGGCTATCGGATTGGATAGTCACATTGTATTCGGGCCGCGAATGAATGCCGCCCACGACTTGTCCTGCGGTTTTTATGGTCTGCTCTCGGTGCGCATCGTAACCGCGCACCCGCAATCCCATGTCCCACTGACGTAATTGCAAGTCAGGGGTATCGAAGTAACCATTCGCCAAACGACGTTGACCTTGAGGTACGGCATTATCGAGACTATCTAACTTATTTATCAGGGATTCTTGATATATCGGCAGGAAAAACAGTTTTAATTCAATCTCAGCATTCATTGCGTAACCGCTCATTTTGTCATCAAATATTCATCGATGCGTCATCTTTAGTTCATAATGTCACAAATGTGTCATAAAAATCCCGTAGGATTTGGTTTTGCAGTTGGTATATAACCCGTTAGAATAAACCTGTCGTTTTTTCTGAAAAAACACAGTTTCAATACGCGGACGCATAGGTTAACATGCGCCCGCTTTTTCCAATAATGGAACAATCTAAATAGGTAAACGGCAATGCCAGTAAACTCTATTTTGGGCGTGTTTGCAAAATCGCCAATTAAGCCTCTTCAAGAGCACATGGACAAAGTACACGATTGCGCATCGTTACTCGTCCCCTTTTTCGAAGCCACTATCACAGGCAACTGGGACAGTGCAGTTCAATTACGTAAGCAAATTAGTTTAGCCGAGAAGCAAGCAGATTCACTAAAACGTGAAATCCGCCTTACTCTGCCAAGCGGTTTATTTATGCCAGTAGAACGTACAGATTTATTGGAACTTTTAACTCAACAAGACAAGATAGCCAACAAAGCCAAAGATATTTCCGGTCGTGTTATCGGCCGTCAGCTGTTAATCCCTCAGGTCATGCAAGTCCCATTTATTGCTTATCTACAACGCTGTATCGATGCGGTAGCACTAGCAAAACAAGTCATTAATGAACTCGAAGATCTGTTAGAAACAGGTTTCCGTGGCCGTGAAGTCGACTTAGTGGCAAAAATGATCAACGAACTCGATATCATCGAAGAAGATACTGACGATCTACAAATTCAGTTACGCCGTCAGTTATTCGCTATGGAATCTGAATTGAATCCTGTCGATGTGATGTTCCTCTACAAAACGATTGAATGGGTCGGTGGTCTTGCAGATCTTGCCGAACGCGTCGGTTCGCGTCTTGAGCTTATGCTGGCTCGCGTTTAACAAATTAAGGTTATCAAGGTATCAATATGGTTGATGCAGGTATTGAGGTGGCTAACGTCTTAGTCACCAATGGCCCGTGGCTTATTGCCATTGCGGCTGCATTTGGTTTTCTCATGGCATGGGGTATTGGGGCGAATGACGTCGCCAATGCGATGGGAACCTCTGTAGGTTCAAACGCAATTACAATTAAACAAGCGATTATTATCGCAATGATCTTTGAGTTTTCCGGCGCATTTTTAGCTGGGGGCGAAGTTACCAATACAATTCGTAGCGGTATTATTGATTCTAGCTATTTCACTGCGACTCCTGAATTGCTGGTTTACGGCATGATAGGATCATTGTTGGCAGCAGGTATTTGGCTTGTCGTCGCATCGGCCCTTGGCTGGCCGGTATCAACGACTCACTCCATCGTCGGTGCCATTATTGGTTTCGCCGCCGTGGGTGTTGGTGCAGATTCAGTCTCATGGGATAAAGTGGGCGGGATTGTAGGCTCTTGGGTCGTAACCCCCGCTATTTCGGGCTTTATGGCATTCATCCTCTTCCAAAGCACTCAAAAACTCATTTTCAACACTGACGATCCATTGAGTAATGCTAAGCGTTTCGTACCTTTCTATATGGCATTTGCTGGTTTCATCATGTCATTAATGACGATTATGAAAGGCTTATCCCATGTTGGTCTGCATTTCTCAGTTACCGAGTCTTACCTACTCGCAGGTGCTATTGCAGCTGTAGTTGGTATCTTAGGTAAAATCGCCATTTCACGCTTACAAATGAGTGATAAAGCAGATCGTCAAACCCAGTTCAAAAACGTTGAAAAAGTGTTTGCGATCCTGATGGTTCTGACAGCTTGTTGTATGGCTTTTGCCCATGGTTCAAACGATGTAGCAAATGCGATTGGTCCATTAGCGGCGGTTGTTTCTGTCGTCAATAGCGGTGGTGAGATTGCAGCGAAATCACCTCTAGTCTGGTGGATTTTACCTTTGGGTGCCGTAGGTATTGTGATGGGTCTGGCGATTTTTGGTCAGCGCGTTATGCAAACTATCGGAAAAAACATCACTCACTTGACGCCAAGTCGTGGTTTTGCGGCAGAATTAGCCGCGGCAACAACTGTAGTTATTGCTTCTAGCACTGGTTTACCTATTTCTACCACACAAACCTTAGTAGGTGCGGTATTAGGTGTAGGTATGGCCCGTGGTATCGCAGCGATTAACATTGGTGTGGTACGTAATATCGTCGTATCTTGGGTTGTGACCCTACCAGCAGGTGCTGGCCTATCAATCATCTTCTTCTATATGATTAAAGGTATTTTTAATTAAGAAGTCTCGCTAAATGTGTTGCTGACATTAAGCAGTATTAGCGCCTAGGACTAGAAGGTCGTAGGAAAGATTGAATTAAATTGGAATGGTCATAGCATGGATGCCGTAAAGTTGAGGGAAGTCTATGACTTCCCTCTTGCATTACAGGCCTCAAATCCCTAGCATGTGCAGACTATTTCGTTGATGAGAATACAAAAGTGTTTAGACTCCTGACTCTGGTAGGAATGATCTTGCTGTCTTCCAACCTGCTGGCCGAAGGCCAATCCCGCTACATCTCGGATAACGTGTTTCTGTATCTTTTAGGTGGCCCTGGTACTGAGTTTCGAATTGTTGGATCAATTGAAGCGGGTCAACCTGTGACACTGCTCAACGAAACTCAAGGTGATTACTCCAAAATAATCGACCATAAAGGCCGTGAAGGTTGGGTACAAACCAACTTGATCAGTTCGACTCAAAGTTTCCGTGAGCAAGTCCCTGCGTTAACAACTGAACTCGCACAGGCCAAAGCTAAGTTAGCAGAAGTATCAAGTTCAACGGATAATCATGCCGGCGAACTGCTCGAATTAAAGGCTAAACTAAGCGAGTTAGAAACCACCCTAGCTAAAACGACTCAAGAACGTGATCAACTGAAAAATGCGGTAGATCGCACCGCTCAAGACGAGCGTTTTGAACTTTGGCGCCAAGGTGGATTAATCGCAGGCATGGGCTTAATCCTAGGCATTATTTTGGTGTATTTACCTAGACCACAACGTCGCAATAAAAAACGTTGGATGTGAGTCTGACACACAAAAAGTCTTAATTTACCTTCCAAAAGCCAGTGTTTTCAAACACTGGCTTTTTTGTCAATCAAGCGTTACATCTACTTATTAACAAGCTAATCAAACAAGCTAATCAAACAAGCTTCACAATCTTTCACGCTATAGTGTTGTCCGTCACATTTTGGTTGTATAATCTGCGCGCGCAAACCTTCATATTGTATACAAAATATCAAATGCGTTTGGCGCCTCCCAATTTGTTTCAACAATAGCGCCCCAATAACGGCCAAGATGGAAGCGATAACTATGTTCAAAGCGAGTGAAGTGCTGGCAGGCCGCTACGATTCTGCCAATCTCGACGAACTGTTCAAAGCAGTCAGCGACAACTACATTGTCGATGAAGAACAATACTTGTCAGAGCTAATCAAACTAGTTCCCTCAAGTGATGAAGCCATAGAGCGCGTCACTCGTCGTGCCCACGAACTGGTCAATAAGGTTCGTCAATTCGATAAAAAAGGTTTGATGGTCGGCATAGATGCCTTCCTGCAACAGTACAGCTTAGAAACACAGGAAGGCATTATCCTGATGTGTTTAGCCGAAGCTTTACTGCGAATTCCCGATGCGGCCACTGCCGATGCGCTGATTGAAGATAAGCTTTCAGGCGCTAAGTGGGATGAGCACATGAGCAAGAGTGACTCAGTACTGGTTAACGCATCGACCTGGGGCTTAATGCTCACAGGTAAAATCGTTAAACTCGATAAAAAACTCGATGGTACCCCAAGCAACTTGCTGAGCCGCTTAGTGAATCGTCTGGGTGAGCCTGTGATCCGTCAAGCCATGATGGCAGCGATGAAGATCATGGGTAAGCAGTTCGTACTGGGCCGCAACATGAAAGAAGCCCTAAAAAACAGCGAAGACAAACGTAAGTTAGGTTATACCCATTCCTACGACATGCTGGGCGAAGCGGCGTTAACTCGCAAAGATGCCGAGAAATACTATACCGATTACGCCAATGCGATCACTGAGCTCGGTGCTCAAAGCTATAACGAAAATGAATCACCGCGGCCAACAATCTCCATCAAGCTGTCGGCATTGCACCCACGTTACGAAGTGGCCAATGAAGACCGCGTCTTGACTGAACTGTACGACACAGTGATTCGCCTGATTAAGCTGGCACGTGGCTTAAATATCGGTATATCTATCGATGCTGAAGAAGTCGATCGCCTCGAGTTATCACTAAAACTGTTCCAAAAACTGTTTAATGCTGAAGCAACTAAAGGCTGGGGATTACTCGGCATAGTCGTACAAGCCTACTCTAAGCGTGCCCTGCCCGTACTGGTTTGGTTAACGCGTCTAGCGAAAGATCAAGGGGATGAAATCCCAGTGCGTCTGGTAAAAGGTGCCTATTGGGATAGCGAACTTAAGTGGGCGCAACAAGCTGGCGAAGCCGCTTATCCACTCTACACTCGCAAAGCCGGTACTGACGTTTCTTACCTCGCCTGCGCCCGTTACTTGTTATCGGATGCGACCCGCGGTGCTATCTACCCACAATTTGCTAGCCACAATGCGCAAACCGTTGCGGCAATTTCCGATATGGCGGGCGATCGTAACCATGAGTTCCAACGCTTACACGGCATGGGACAAGAGCTGTACGACACGATTTTGGCTGAAGCCGGTGCTAAAGCGGTACGTATTTATGCGCCTATCGGTGCGCATAAAGATCTACTGCCCTATTTAGTCCGTCGTCTGCTGGAAAACGGCGCGAATACTTCGTTCGTCCACAAACTGGTGGATCCTAAAACCCCCATCGAGTCATTAGTGGTACATCCGCTAACAACACTGACGGGTTACAAAACCCTGGCTAACAACAGAATCGTTTTACCTGCCGATATTTTCGGTAGCGATCGCAAAAATTCCAAGGGACTCAATATGAACATCATTTCCGAATCTGAGCCATTTTTCGCGGCACTAGAACAGTTTAAAAATACCCAATGGCAAGCGGGCCCTCTGGTTAACGGTAAAACCTTAACTGGCGAACATAAAACGATTGTTAGCCCATACGACACTACCCAAACCGTAGGTCAAGTCGCCTTCGCCGACAAAGCTGCAATCGAAGCAGCCGTCGTGTCTGCTGAAGCAGCATTTGCCTCTTGGGCACGCACACCAGTGGAAACCCGTGCCTCTGCACTGCAAAAATTGGCCGATTTATTAGAAGAAAACCGCGAAGAATTGATCGCCCTGTGCACCCGTGAAGCGGGCAAGAGCATTCAAGACGGTATCGACGAAGTACGTGAAGCCGTTGATTTCTGTCGTTACTACGCAGTACAAGCCAAGAAGATGATGGCAAAACCTGAACTGCTTCCTGGCCCAACGGGAGAGCTGAACGAACTGTTCCTCCAAGGCCGCGGCGTATTCGTGTGTATCAGCCCATGGAACTTCCCATTGGCCATCTTCCTCGGTCAAGTGTCTGCGGCATTAGCGGCGGGTAATACCGTCATCGCAAAACCCGCGGAGCAAACCTCAATTATTGGTTACCGTGCGGTTCAACTCGCTCATCAAGCAGGTATTCCTGTCGAAGTGCTGCAATTCCTACCAGGTACTGGTGCGACTGTGGGTAGCGCAATTACGGCCGATGAACGTATCGGTGGCGTGTGCTTTACCGGTTCAACTGGCACAGCAAAACTGATTAACCGCACACTCGCCAACCGTGATGGCGCGATTATTCCATTAATCGCCGAAACAGGCGGTCAAAATGCCATGGTAGTGGACTCAACCTCTCAACCTGAGCAAGTGGTTAACGATGTGGTTTCATCGTCATTCACCAGTGCAGGCCAACGCTGCTCGGCGCTGCGTGTACTCTTCCTACAGGAAGACATCGCAGATCGCGTGATCGAAGTCCTGCAAGGCGCGATGGATGAGTTAGTGATTGGCAACCCAAGCTCAGTAAAAACCGACGTAGGCCCAGTTATCGATGCGACCGCCAAAGCCAACTTAGATGCGCACATCGATCATATCAAGCAAGTCGGTAAGCTTATCAAGCAAATGCCGCTGCCTGCTGGCACTGAGAACGGTCACTTCGTGTCGCCAACTGCAGTGGAAATTGACTCAATCAAAGTGCTCGAAAAAGAACACTTTGGCCCAATCCTGCACGTGATCCGTTATAAAGCAGCGGATCTTGGCAAAGTGATCGATGAGATCAACAGCACAGGCTTTGGTTTAACCTTAGGTATCCACAGCCGTAACGAAGGCCATGCCCTTGAAGTCGCGGATAAAGTGAACGTAGGTAACGTGTACATTAACCGCAACCAAATCGGCGCTGTAGTGGGTGTACAGCCTTTCGGTGGTCAAGGCCTGTCAGGCACAGGTCCTAAAGCCGGTGGCCCACACTACTTAACGCGTTTTGTGACTGAAAAGACTCGCACCAACAACATCACCGCCATAGGTGGTAACGCCACGTTACTGTCACTGGGTGATAGCGAAGAATAAGCTTGCTCACATCTTCAGCTTTAAGCTAAGACCATTGTATAAAGTTAAGGCCAGACACTGTCTGGCCTTTTTATTACATTAATCAAAATCAAAGTCGTGGGGCTTCACCCCTTGATTTTTAATAAAGAGTCGACCAAGGAGGATTGCTCGTCCTATCCTCCTTGCCTATTGGTTTCACATCAGCCAAGACGCCCCTAGCGAAGTTACATGCATTAGAGACTAGTTTTGCAGGGTAAGGTGAACTTCTGTAGTCTCTGTGTCGGCAGTTAATCCTTAAAGAGTTATGCATGTCCCATTTTTTAGCTAAAAGATTAAGTACTTACATTACAGTGACACGCCATAAACTCATCCCTGAGGGCTCGACGGCGGCATCCTTGCCGCCAACGGTCACTTCCATGAAAGTACTTAATCTCGTTAATTCCCGAGTATACCTGTCGCTAAATTTAACAATGGATGTCCCAATAAAGCTAGCCTGTGAGGGGATGTGGTGCGAGTATCTGCCGTAATGCGAGGCCAAAATGCTGGCAATCAAGTTCAATAATAAGTCAAACGTAAGCGTAAAAGAATGATAAAGCTAAAACGATATCAAGTGATTACCCTCTAAACTGTATAAAAAATCGCTACCGCAAAAAAGTAAATTCCTATAGCATTATTTATACCCGTTTACATGGATGTGGCAGCGGCCAAGTCCAACAAGCTATTTATGCCCAGCAAACAGCGCAATGCATATATACTAAGACATTACGAGTTCAAGCTGCTCTCAAACAATGGAGACTGATGATTTGGAAATGATTGTGACCATTGCGGGTACGATCCTCACGGCATTAGGTACTGCAGTTACTCTTTGGCAGGCTTTAAAAGTTAAAGCATATCGTGATCAAATTGCTTTTGACCTTAGGAAAATACATTTGTCCGAGATTGGCGAGTTATTAAAGCGTGCTCAGGATGAGGGTCGAAAATTACTATCTCAAGTGCAGCAGCTAAACCGTGGTAAAAGTATGATTAGCATTACTGACGATATACAATCTTACATTGATAAGTCTATTAACCTCCTTAATCTGAGTGGGCCAGACACTGATCTTAGGAACCAGATACTGGCATCTCAAGGAAAGTTAAGAGATTTTCAGAAAACCGAAAATATGGAAGAGAAAAAGCAATACGTGTCTGATATGCACACAATAATTCAAGATTCGATATCAATGTGCAAAGAGAGAATTAGCAATCTTGAATACGGAGAAAGAAATGACTGATATAGAGCGTGAAATAGAGAAGCTTAAATTCCACGTTAGTCTAATCGGAGAAACTATTGATAATAGGAATAATCCAATTGTTGCCTTAGTAATATCCATGGATTGGAATGCAAAAGATTTGGACGCAGCTCATGATATTTTCGAGAAATATGACAAGCTGCTAGAGTCCCAAGAAGATGTGAATTGGCATGGATTTGAGCATGAGCTTAGAGATAAGTTTAGTATCGGTTACCAAACAATTAAAGGCATTATTTTAGCTTTTTACAGGAATCATCAATGGACAGAGGTGTGTAGCCTCTATGCAAAAGCATATGAATGTATGGAGTTTCATGAGATCACCAGAGCAAAAGATTAAAGTCGCAAATAACAATCGCAAGTACGGCGAAGGCTTTTCCATTACGGCTTAGAATCCATTCCAAAGCTGCGACGTTAGCTTGTCTTTAACGACATTATCTATTAAAAGGTGATTTAATGAATTACTCGGTAACATATGAAGAAGGATTTCTAATAAAAGAGATCGGTTCTATTGGTTCAAAAGCTGATGTAGCTATAACAGAGCTGATAGCTAATGCACACGATGCTGGTGCCACTCTTGTGAATATTACAATTCCGAATGAGGTTGATCAGTATATAGTTGTAGAGGATAACGGGATTGGTTTGACTAATCATCAATTTGAAAACCGTTGGCTAAAATTACGTTATGATAGACGAATTCATCAAGGATTATTTGTTGAAAATCCTGATGATGTAGACTTCATTAAGAAAAGAATTGCTTTTGGACGTAATGGTGTCGGTCGCCATGCAGGCCTATGTTTCAATGATAATTACATTGTTGAAACATGGCGAGATGGGCAACTCAATATATACGAGTTAGCTTTATCTTCTGGCTCACAACCAATCAAAGTATCTAATCATTCGCAAGGTAAGCGTTCTTCTCACGGAACAAAAATAAAAATATTAGTGAAGAAAAACTTGATTTCACAAGAAGATCTAACCGATATAATTTCTGTTAGATTTTTATTTGACCCGGAGTTTAAAGTTAAAATAAATGGTAAGGAAATTACCTTATTAGAACATCCTGGGATAATTAGAGCCATTGAAATTAACCCTGTTGGAAATATAAAGTTAAAGTTAACATTAGTTGATTCAACAAGCGCTTCAAGAACAACTGGGCAACATGGTGTTTCTTTTTGGCTTGGTGGACGATTATTAGGAAAGCCATCTTGGTCAATAAATGGAAAGCAAATAATTGATGGAAGAAAATCCTTTGCTAAAAGGTACACATTGATCGCTGAATCGGATAGTTTATTTGATCACATTGAAGCAGATTGGTCTTCTTTCAAATCAGATTTTTCATCAATTGATCTTATAAGTGATGAAATATCACAATTTGTAAAAACTTGTTATTTAGAAATGTCTAAGTCAGAATTAGATGCATCAAAAAGAGAGCTGATTAATATTCACAAAAAAGATATTAGTGAACTTCCACAACTTGCAAGAAAAGAACTATATGATTTTATAGATCAAATATTATTAGAAAACCCAGATATCAAACCTGAATTTTTAGAGCTTGCCTTTAGGGCTGCAATTAACTTAGAAAAATCTCGATCAGGTATTTTGTTATTGCAAAAGTTAAGCTCCTTGCCCAAAGGCGACGTTGATTCATTAAACTCGTTTTTGGATGAGTGGTGTGCTTCAGATGCGATGATGATTCTTTCTGAAATTGATTCAATAATAAAGGTAATCGAAGCAATTCAGCGTTTAAGTAGTGATCACTCAGTTGATGAACTTCATACTCTTCATCCATTAATTGAAAAAGCCAGATGGGTATTTGGCCCTGAGTTTGATACACCTGAATATGCAAGCAATCGAGGCTTGCGTAAAACGATGGAAATTATCTTTAAAAGTAAATATAAAAAAGAACATTTTATAAATTCAGCAAAAAGGCCTGATATTGTGGTAGGTGAAAACTCATCATTGAGTGCCTTAGCACTTGAAATGTTTGATGATGAGATTAAAAAAACTAAACGAGTACTATTAATTGAGTTGAAAAAAGGAGGCTTTGAAATAGGTCGTGTAGAAATGGATCAAGCTAAATATTATGTAGAAGATATTTGGCATGCAGGAGTCGGATCTACCCAGCCATTTATAAAAGCTTTTGTAGTTGGTGATACAATTAATAATATGACGGGGAAGTATCAAGCAGTAGGAACAGATAAAGATAATCAGTATGGCGAGGTGCATGCTATAACTTACAGTGAGCTCGTAAGAACAGCAGAAGCAAGATTATTCTCTTTAAAAGAAAAAATTGAGGGGCGATATGAGTCAATCGCTGATGATAAAATATTATCAGAGTTGTTAAATGAACCAGAGCAACACACCCTTAATTTAGCTCATCTAAAATCGGCAAGCTAATCGAAGAACATAATTTAATCGAATTTAATAAGAAACTTAATAAGCCTTATATGGACGCTCCCGGTGAGTCAAGGCAATAATCTGCTCACCGAAGACTTTTAGGCCTTAGTTTTCTGTTCAACAATCTCACTCTTATCGTTGCTTTTGATGCGACTCATTTACCGCTTAAAGCGGTTGTACTGCTCTGTTGTTGATAAGAGAGGCGGGCTTAACAGTCTAGCTGCGCCCCTGATGAAATCCGTACCACTGTGCCTTTAAATGTGAAACACCCATGCGGATTATGGCTTACACTGGTTGGACTGAGTCATTTCTTCATCGTTTACAACAACCTTGGTGAGTATTGAAGGGGCTATCTTGCTGCTCTTATCACCCACTCGGGCTATAAGCCCTTGGCCCGACCGAGCTTGGCAAGATAGCGACAACAAGGTTAATCGTACGAAAGATGGGACAGGCACAACTCTATTCAGGATTTACAGATTACACAGTGGCTATCGAAGTTCACCATCCCCTCGGAGTTGCCGCAGGGCATTTGCGTTCGTTGCGTGATCGAGGCATGGATGCCGAGATAGCGTCAGTCGAATCAGGGACGAGCGTCTGACGCGATAGCATAAGGACGCTAAATGCCCAAGGGGCTTTCAACTCCGTTAGGGACGTCTTGGAGCATCCAAGGAGGATAGGACGAGCAGTCCTCCTTGGTCGGGTGTGGGGTGAAGCCCCACGACTTTGACTTTGCTTTTAAAAATTTAATGAGATTTGTGAATCCTTTCACATCAGACGGGGCGGCCCTACATCCACGGACTTGAACAACATCCATATTTAACAACCAGTTAGCCTTCCATGGCTCTCGTTCATAAGCTCAGAACCCCTAGATTTCTATTCACCGTGTCGGTGAGTGAATTCCATGGCGAGCCACTGTCGGAGGATGTCATATAGCGACAAAGCTTTACTCGCTCAGCACACTGCTCCAAAGCACTACCCCAACGCACTTTTCTAACTAACTTACCTGACAAGAATTTCTCCAAAACTGACTCTCACTAAGCAAGAGGCTTCAAAACCAATGTGAGCGGCTTCAAATTGTGAATAGGATGGATTTCAAAGTGATACTAGGGGATTGCGCATAAGAGATAAAAACCTTCATAATCAGCCTTCAATCGATTGATTAATTTTCACTTTATCAAGGTCACTTTCTCAAGGTAGCTATGACATTTTCGTTGTTAGATATTTCTGCATTGGTGTGGTTTATCGTTTCTTGGGCTGGCTACACCGCCTTTGCCCGTAGCAAGGCGAGAGATACCGACTGTATTGCCCGTGGTCTGCATAAGCATAGAATTTACTGGATGCTTGAGGTGATGACCCGCGGCGTGCGCGTGGGTGATGCGGCACTACTGGCCAACCTTGAGCGCAATATTGCCTTTTTTGCCTCAACAACCCTGTTTGTGCTCGCGGGTGTGCTGACCTTATTTGCCCAAGTTGAGCGACTAGAAAGTGTTATTGCGACGATTCCCTTCGCCACGCCACCGAATCATGCGTTGGTGCAAGTCAAGTTAGCTCTGCTAGTCGGCATTTTTGTGATGGCCTTCTTCCAGTTTACTTGGTCAATGCGCCAATACGGTTTTGTGAACGTGATGATAGGCGCGGGTCCTCTGGACACCGATGGCTCAAATGACAATCTCAAAGCCTATGCAAGACAAATGGCAACAGTGCAAGATCAAGCGGCACACTCCTATAACTATGGTTTACGCGCCTATTACTTTTCAATGGCGGTATTGTGCTGGTTTGTACACCCGATACTCTTTATCTCGGCCAGCTTATTTGTGGTCGCAACCTTATATCGCCGCGAATTCAAGTCCCGTGCCGTTCTGGCGATCACAGCGGCAAAAGGCCATCTGCAAATAGAGAGCCAAGTGCGGGAAACCGCCCGCAACCACAAAATAGAATCATAGCCTTGGCGGTTTAGGCCGCTGGCGTCATCTTGATTGGAATTATTGTTCTATACTCTTTGGGTTATGTTTCTATTGAATTACTGGGAGAGTGCCATGAGCGATAACTTATTAACCTTAGATGAAGTGTGCAAAATGCTAGATAAAACACCAGCGACCATCAAACGCTTCGCTCGGGAGAATTTACTCTCAAGTGTTCAAGATGGTGACGAATTAAAATTCCCCGAAGCGGAAGTTAAACGCTACCTCGCCTTTTCACAACGCTTAGGCTAAAACGCATCAAGTAACTAACGGCAAATAAAACTGAATAATCAGTATGTAAGCCGTTTGAGTTTGTGAAGGTGGCTTGAATTGAAATGTGATACTCGAATTTAAGTACACTGCTTAAGTTTAAGTCGTTGATAGCGAGTTCAAACAGACAGTGAATGCGATATGGACAGTGAAGCTCAAAGGGATTTGAACTGAGCCATAGCGGTTTGTTGCAGTGGATTGATTAGCCGAATTTAGCAGTGCAAACCATAAAACTTAAACTATGGAACTTTAAGTTATTAAGTCTCAAGCTGCTAACCCAAAAGATTCAATCCATTACTTATTATTCAAAGCCTGCTGCAACTGCCGATAAGATAACCACTCCCGCTGTGTTTCACTTAAACCCAAATCGGCGGCGAGTTGTTGTAATTGCACTTCATATTTAGGCAATAGGGTTTCATCATTGGTCATAATCGCGAGTTCAGCAAAATCCCCTAAACCTTCGATATGATCGATTGTTAGATGAAATTCACCCAGAAAATAGATACTGCGGCGCTTTTTAATTTCCAGTACACACTCATAACCTAAGGTATGCAGCATACTTTTTGCTTTTGTTGCTTCAGTGATATTCACGGCTTCACAGCGGTCTTTTTCTGGCCCTTTCACTATCCACAGCATTATCCCCGATGGCTGCATCTCACGGATACACAAGCTCTTGTGCTCACCTTTAAGTGACTGTGATGGCAGATCAAAGTAACAGTCATGCTCAAGGTTATCTTCGAGCATGACCTCGGGATTTCTCATTTGTAAGGCAGCGAAAAAAGCGTAGCGATCCAGTAAGCGATATTTAAGCTCGACCTCAAACTTACCATTAAAATGAGCATTAATTTGTGGGGCTAATGCTTCTGGCATCGCAGGGTTCATAGATTCATATCCGCTTTTAATGGGTAAAATATATCGCTATTTATAATATTGAGCGCCAACATCTTAATTCCAAAAGATTAAATCCAAAACCTTAAGCGAGTCTTTGGTACAAGGCCTGATACTCTGCACTGTCTTCAATTAAGCTCTGGTGAGTGCCAGACGCAATAATCTTCCCCAGACCGAGTAAATGAATTTGATCCATCTTCGCCATAGCAGTTAAACGATGGCTAATCATCAGCAAGGTTTTATCTTTTGCAAAATCAAACAGTAAACTTAAAATCTCTCGCTCGGTGCGTTTATCTAGCCCTTCGGTTGGCTCATCGAGCAATAGCAGCGGCGCATTACGCAGCAGTGCCCTAGCAACACCAATACGGCGCTGCTCGCCGCCCGAAAGCTGACGTCCACCTTCACCTATCCACATATCCAGCGGCTTATCACCCGTGAGTAAAGCGCTAAGCCCAACCCGCTGTAACACATCAATCAAGCGTGCGTCGTGGGCCGTGCGTTTCTCGCCTTCGATAACAGGTAGCGCTAATACTAAGTTTTCCCGCAAAGTACCTGCAAACAAATAGATGCGTTGACTAATCACAGTAATCGCATCCCTAAGACCGCGCTCGCTGTACTCTGAAAGTGCATGACCATCGAGCTTGATGTGCCCTTGCTGCGCTTGCCATTCTCGGGTAATCAGCGTCAATAAGCTCGACTTACCGCAACCCGTTGGCCCAAGTAACGCGACTTTTTGCCCCGCTTTTATCTCAAGGGACAAACCTTGCAGCACGTTTTGATCGTCTCGATAACCAAAGTGGATATCTTCAATCTGTAATGCGCCAGACTTTGCCCTCAAGCCAGTATCGACAGCAAATTGAATATCGGCCTTTTGTTCGGTGATTTCATTAATTCGCGTTGCGGCCAATACGCAGCCTGACAAATGCTGAAACGCGCCCGCGATCGGCATCATCATCTCAACGCAGGCCATAGTGGCAAACACCATAAGCGCAAACATGGGGCCCGGCGGCACGGCATCACCCACACCTTGAGCGGCTAAATAAAGCATCATGATCAAGGCTGAGCCCGTGGAGAGGATCAACATGGCTTGGCTGAGTGCAGTAATATTGGCCATCGCGCTTTGGCTGCGAAAAAGTGCAACTTCAGCATCATTCAGTTTTTGCCTGAATCTGTCGTTCGCGCCAAATAGACTGAGTTCGGCTTGGCCTTGCAACATATCCAGCAACTGCACCCGATAATGACGCTTGGTTTCGAGCATAGTCCGGCTCGGCCCGTGTCCAAGGCGATAAAATAGCAGTGGCATCACCAGCCAAACAGCGACTAAGAATAA
The DNA here is from genome assembly GCF_018224605.1 of Shewanella sp. M16. NCBI lineage: Bacteria > Pseudomonadati > Pseudomonadota > Gammaproteobacteria > Alteromonadales > Shewanellaceae > Shewanella > Shewanella sp. M16. The sequence continues at coordinate 61,983 of NZ_JAGTUL010000014.1, forward strand.
GCAAAGACTGAGGGCAAGTTTGGCATCGAACCAAGCAAGAAACAGATACAAGAGCCCCGTCATCAGAAGGGATGCTGCCATAGGCGTGAGCAGTCGCAGGTAAAGATGATCTAGGGTATCGATATCGGCCACTAAGCGATTGAGCATGTCGCCACGGCGTAGCCCCTGCAGATTTTTAGCACTGAGCGGCAAGAGTTTACGCCACGCCCAAACGCGAAGTTCGGTCAGCAACTTAAAGGTCGCCTCATGGGTCGCTAAACGCTCGCCATAACGACTAGCGGTTCGGGCAATTGATAAGAAACGTACCCCGCCAGCAGGAGTGAAAAAGTTAAAGGACTGCGCCGTGACTATCGTCAAACCTGCAACAGCAGTAGCGGAAAGAAACCAGCCCGAAAGTGACAGTAAACCTATGCCCGCCATCAAAGTAATAATGGTCAGCAGCAAGCCCACGGACATCATCAGCCATTGACGCGAGAACAATCGAATAAAGGGGATCAGCACTTTCATTGGGCATCTCCTTTAGTGGACTCGGCGGCACTGTCGAGTGGAGCATCACTATCAAGCTGCGTCTCACTGGCGCTGGCCGATAACGGTACAAGTTCAATATCCGCCACGGACTCAACATTTTCACGCAGTAAAGTTTGGAGTAAGCCGTGTGTGTCAGACAAAGTGGTAAAGTCGCCCCGCTGTACTATCAAGCCTTTATCGAGCACAAGAATAGTATCCATTTGATCTAACTGATCTAATCTGTGGGTCACCATAATGCACATCTTACCCGCCATGGCGCGATTCAGCGCAGAACTCACCGCCTGCTCACTCTGGCTATCTAAACTGGCTGTGGGTTCATCAAGGACAAACAAACTCGCCTGCTGCCCAAGCGCCCTTGCTAAAGCAATACGTTGAGCTTGGCCAACGGATAAACCGGAGGATTGTTCACCGACTGGGGCATCTAAACCCAATGGCTGCGCCTTAACGAAGTCACTGATATTGGCCTCAGCCAGTAAGTGCCACAGCGTATTGTCGGGCAGAGTTGGGTCGGCTAAGGCAACGTTATCCCGCACAGTGCCGTGAAATAACTGTGGTTCCTGTCCAAGCCAAGCTAAGTGCTGTCGCCAATGGGCTAAGTCTAATGCGGATAACTCATGGCCATTAATCAACAAATGGCCCTTGTAGGGTAAAAATCCCAATAAGGCGTTGAGTAAACTGGTTTTACCCGCTCCGCTCGGACCAACTAAAGCTAAGCGTTCCCCCTCTTTTAACTCAAAACTCAGCGGGCCAAGTAAACGCGTGCCATCGACACTGAACACCTCAAGATTGTCGGCACTCAGCGTCTCTATGCTATTGATACGGACGTGGCCGGCAAATTCAGGTTCCGGATGTTCGAGCAAGGTAATCAAAGCTTCTGCCGCGCCTATAGCCTGCGCCTTAGCATGGTAATGAGTCCCCATGTCGCGCAGCGGTTGATAAAACTCAGGAGCTAAAATCAGAATAAATAGCCCAGTAAATAAGCTGAAAGGAATACCGCCCATGTCAGGATCTGTACTTGAACTAATATTGGCATGGGCGCCATAATAGCCAAAATCTAAGTGACCTAAGTAACTGAAACCAAAGTAAACCGCCAATACTGCAATCGATACCGCGGCAAAAAACTCTAAGACTGCCGAGCTTAAAAATGCCATGCGTAGCACCGACATAGTGCGGCTACGAAACTCTTCTGAAGCACTCGCGATCACCTTAAGCTCGGCATCACCACGGTGAAAAAGTTTCAAGGTGCTTAAGCCTTTTAATCTATCCATAAAATGGCCGCTCAATCTTGCAAGCGCACTGAAGTTTTTGCGATTAGCATCGGCAGCGCCCATGCCAACTAAGATCATAAACATAGGGATTAATGGCGCTGTGAGTAACAGGATTAAGCCTGCCGCCCAGTTAATCGGGAATACCGCCGCTAAAATGAGGATGGGAATAAAACCAGCAAGGCTGATTTGCGGAAGGTATCTGGCATAAAAATCTTGTAAATCTTCGACTTGCTCTAAGACTATGCTTGCCCAACTCCCTGCGGGTTTACCTTTAATAAATGCAGGACCTAGCTTAGTCAACTTGTCCATCACTGCCGCGCGAATATGGCCACGTAGACGCTTACCCGCCTCAAAACTGGCGCGCTCACGCCCATAAGCCAGCAAGGCACGCAGTAACATCAAGGCAATTAGCGCAATAAAATGAGGTGTATAGGTATCAATATTCACGCTGGAACTGATCGTTTGGGCATTGTCAGTTAGCGGTATAACTTGCCCTATGATCACGCCATCCAGAATCGTCGCGATAATATAAGCCTGCGCCACCATAGCGACGGCGCTTATCATCCCAAGCCATAACGACAATTTAAGGAACAGGCCACAGGCTTTTTTCTGGGCTTTAAGCCAAACAAGAAGGGATTTTTCTAACGACTTATCCATGGTGCTCCAACAAGAAAACAATTAAGCGACTCGTAGCGGGGGTCAACTATCGATAACAATTCAGTTTAAGGGGCTTGCAACAGCTAAAAAGTTCCGATAGGGACGCAGTATCGCAGGCATCTACAACAGATGAAACCCTATCACAGACTTTTGCTAGCGGACTCACAAAAACGAGCTAAAGATAAATAAATCTAGGAGTTAACGGAACTTTACCTAGTACTAGCCTGATTTTAAAAACTTAGGTAGCATGAAGCTCTTTGTATTAAATGTCCTCTATCTATGCCAAATAAAAATGCTGGTTTCACCCTGATTGAACTCGTTGTGCTTATTATTATTCTTGGCGTATTAGCCGTAGTAGCTGCGCCTAAATTCATTAATTTACAATCAGATGCCTATAAGAGTCAGCTCTCAGGTGCACTGGCTTCGATGAAATCCGCCGTCACCCTATTCAAATCAAAGTCGGAAATTGCTAACAGCGGCACCACGAATAGAGTCGTTTACGACGAAATCCGTGGCGAAAACTATCAGCCTTGGGCTGCCAGCACCATCGGTATAACGCCAAGTACAGCTTACACGACTCCGCCAGAAATTTTTAAAGCGGCAGGGCTAAATGTGAATGAGTGGTCCTATCGAATTTACACCACCAACGGCACCTATGAAGTTATCGCCACACCAAAACAAAAACTGAACCTTGCCACACCCACAGAAGCGCAAGTCGAAGCGACAAATTGCTATATCGACTATAAATGGGAGACAACGGGCGTTCCCACTTATAAAAAAGTCGACACTGGTTGCTAGGCGACCTTAACGATAAAATATCTATATAAAAACAGTGAGTTAACCTGAGGTTATCTCGCTGTTTTATTTACACACTAAACTCACTTTGTTGTTAATGCTTACGTTTACAATTAAGCATTTTTACAGAGTTAGCGCTTATTGCACTCCACCGTATTTCACTAGCACATGCCAGAGCAACTTAAGTTCATGGGCGACTTGCGCACGATTACCGCGGTCACGCCAATGCTGGGGAGAATGGTATAAATCCCGCGCCGCCACGCCTATGGCATAGGCATCGACTCTGTCTTCTATGGCAATCCGATTAGCCAGCGATGGCATAGTCGGCCCACGGAAATCACTGGGGATCTGTGCCGTATGCAGGCTAAAGCCACCATGATATTGCAGCTCAATATCATATTTATCGCAAATTTTACTTAAGCTTGCGCCAATATCAGTACCCTTAAAACTGGGGTCCGCCACCAGCATGGCGATATCTTCATCGAGGGAAACATCACCATGGATCTGCGCCTCTATATAATGGTCAAGATTATTCGATAGCGGCCGCTCGAAACGTGACAGCAAGGAAGCATTGAGCTGATGCCCCAAGTAATGGATCACATTCAGCGGCTTAAAATCGGTTTTGCCTAAGGCATAGTGACGCTCAAAACTCTCAGTCAGCAGCGCCGCTAAAATATCATCGAAACATGACAGCGTGCCCTTCTCTTTCGGATTACGATACGAGTCGAGATAACTAAAGGTTGAGCGCGCCATCGCACTCGTATGAGTCAGAAAATAGCAGCTACCAAAGCGCGGCGCAGGGCCGTCCTGCCACATCCCCAGATCGAGTGCACCGTATTTAGGCCGAGATTTAGTGCCCTTGTATACATCCCCAAAAAGCTGATTTTCCCAATGATCCCGCGGGCCACCTAACTCAGGTGACAACTGACCATTGGAAATATGCGTCTCAAACTGGCTACGGTATTGACCATCGCGCAGTAAACCTTCGGCAACCGTCATACCACGGCTATCGATTCTATCGGGGTGAAAATGCAGCGCAATTCGGCCACAGTTGAGCAATTGTTTAAGCGCGAGTTGCATCTCATGCATGGGGATATTTGACATCTGCTGCACATTTTTAATCACAGCGACGGCTTGTTCACTGCGTCCTCGTGCAAGGCGTTCAATATGCTGTATCGCTGTCATAATCCACCTATAAATGAGAGGCGTTTAACCGTTCCTACAATGCCTCATCCTAAAATAAACGTGAGATAAATCGCAAGCATGCAGAGAACTGCTCTTAAGCCACTCCATCTAAATGACTAAGTTAAACATGAATGACTCAGTTAAACGTGACCGTGAAAACACTCAATAATGCTTTCGCTCGGTTCATTGTTAAAAATTCAGCGAATAACATCAATCACGAACTGAACAGATAGCGAAACCAATTGCGTTATTAGTTAATTCTACTCCAATCGACTTTAGTTTATACCACTCTCATTATTGTAGCGTGATCTACCGCTAACTCATTCTAACTCTAGATAAAAAATGCCTATGACTTCAATTGATATTATGAAATAGGCCTAATAGTCATCTTGTTCCTTGAAATCAATTAACTTCCATAACCTCAAACTCTGCCATCTAAACTTGCGCCTAAAAGATAAGCGAGGCCGAGTGAAAGCCGCCGACAAGCGATTTATGTGCCAATATGAATGAAACCCAGCCCAAAAACCTTTATTAGATGGCACTTAAAGCCCTGATCCTGTAAGCTGCACGCCCGCCAGCAGACCTGGCTATTGACCATAAATGCAGCACAGTGTTGCCACAAGAGACCAATCTATGAGTTTTACCTCCCTGGGCTTATCGGCCCCGATACTTAAAGCCGTTGCCGAACAAGGCTACGACACACCTTCGCCAATCCAAGCTCAAGCAATTCCGGCTGTGCTTCAAGGCAAAGATGTGATGGCGGCCGCCCAAACAGGAACAGGTAAAACAGCAGGTTTCACCCTACCTATGCTCGAACTCCTGAGTAAAGGTAACCGTGCCCAAGCAGGCCAAGTGCGCGCATTAGTGTTAACTCCGACACGCGAATTGGCAGCTCAGGTTGCAGAAAGTGTTGAAACCTATGGTAAGAATTTACCACTGCGCTCAGCGGTGATATTTGGTGGCGTGCCTATCAATCCACAAATCGCGAAATTGCGCCACGGTGTCGACGTATTAGTCGCAACGCCGGGTCGATTGATGGATTTGTACAATCAAAAAGCGGTGAAATTCAGCCAGCTTGAGATCTTAGTGTTAGATGAAGCCGACCGCATGCTCGACATGGGCTTTATCCGCGATATTCGTAAAATTTTGGCCATTTTACCTAAGCAACGTCAAAACCTGATGTTCTCAGCCACCTTCTCCGATGAAATTCGTGAGCTGGCCAAAGGCCTAGTCAATGATCCAGTCGAAATTTCGGTCACGCCGCGTAACGCGGCAGCGACCACAGTAAAACAATGGGTTTGCCCTGTTGATAAGAGCCAAAAATCGGCACTCTTGATCCAACTCATCAAGCAAAACGATTGGCAACAAGTGTTGGTATTCTCGCGCACTAAACATGGTGCTAACCGTCTGGCGAAAAGCCTTGAAGAGGCAGGTATCAAAGCCGCCGCTATCCACGGTAACAAGAGCCAAACCGCCCGTACTAAAGCCTTGGCCGACTTTAAAAATGGTCAAGCTCGCGTACTGGTAGCAACCGATATTGCTGCCCGCGGTTTAGACATAGACCAATTACCACAAGTGGTTAACTTCGACTTACCGAACGTGCCAGAAGATTATGTGCATCGTATCGGCCGTACTGGCCGCGCTGGCGCATCGGGTCAAGCAGTGTCACTGGTAAGTAACGAAGAAATCAAACTGTTGAACGATATCGAGCGTTTGATCAATCGCGTATTAGACCGAGAAATGGTTGAAGGCTTTAACCATGAATTGCCTGAGTCACGTTTGGGCGGCGGGAAAAGTAGCGGTAAATCAGTACCAAGTCGTAGAAATACCCGCAGCTCAAACCAACCTAGCTCACGCGATGGTGCCCCAAGAAGCGCCGAGCATAAAGACGGTCAACGCAGCGGTCACAAGCCAAACGACAAGAACCCAAGACACAGCGGTGAAGCCAGTAGCGCCCCCCGCAGTGATGCCAAACCTCGTCCACCACGTTCAAACGATGGCCGAGCCAATAGCGCAGGCGCTAGTCGTCCAACTGAAAGCCGTTCAGGCGCTGGCGAGAATCGTGGCCAAGCGGGTGAGAATCCTTACGCCAATGGCCCAAAGAAAAACACCCGTCGCCCAAATAACGGTGCGAGTCGTCCAAGACATTCACAGGATTAATGCAAAAGCTAAGCGAACTTGCTTAGCGATTTAGCCGTATTAAGTCCTAAACAGAAACGCCCAACTCCGTATGGAATTGGGCGTTTTTGTTTGTCTTAGTTTGTCTTTATCGATGCTTAGCTCGTTATCTACGCTTTGAACAATCACTGCCTTAAACAACCTAAAACGGCAACCTAAGCTAATTCGCCTTTGTATCTGGCAACTGCTGCAGGACTTCATCCGTAAAATAGGGTTCATCTTCAACCCAAAAAATGTAGTCTAAGCCTAGGTAGTTTTGCGCAAAATCCAACAGCTCAGGCACAGTATTCTTTTTACCCGTTTTAGGATTAATCTGTCGCAAATTACCGTCTTGCACCGCCATACCTTTCACCAGTGTCGCTGGGTAATCTTTAATAAAGGCATAACTTTGTGCCATATGACTTTTACGGTAAGGCATCAGATCTGGGCCACCCACACCCATGTTGAGCGATTTGGCTTGTGCAAATAAGCCTCGCATATAGCCTTTGTCATTCCATGGCAGCCATTCGTCTGGCAAAAAGTTCAAATACACCATAGCAGTTGAATGCTGAAATGACTCAGCTAATACCTGCATATTCTCGCCAATCGCATCGATATAGGCTTTAGGATTAAAATCACTGGGGAAGGTGGTTGTTCCATCGGCGTTTTCAGTCCCCACATCAATTGAGCTTTCACTAAAGTTAATGCCCGCAATTTTCCCATCAAACTCTTGGCCAAGCTGACGCACCAATTGTTGATAACGTGCACGCACTGAGGGCTCCCACATTTTGGCTGACCAGCCATACTCATCATCCGTCACCGGTTTATTGGGATCACGCTCTGGTGCACTCAACATGCTTTGCTTCAACACGCCGCCTTGATAAATAGGATCATCGAGCAAATAGCGCGGCACATTGACTCTGGGCGTAAAGGATTTCTCTTGCAGCTGGATCCACAATTTTTTGCCTATCGAATCGAGATACGCAATATCGGCCCTAATCGTGCTGAAATCATATTCGCCCTGCTTAGGCTCTAAACTGCGCCAAGTATAAACAATCTGGGCGCCACCAAAGCGGGGATCGTGCAGCGCCTTGTCGGCACGAATGTTTTCTCCGTTAGCCTCACGATGGTTAATGTAGATGAAGTGCTGTAACGGTTGCGGCTCTGACTTAGACTCCGGTTGCGGCTCTGGCAGAATTGATGCAGCGCTCGCTGCGCTCAAAAAGATGCTTAGTAAAATAGTCCATCGAAACATAAATACTCCAAACCGATGCACGCCTTATCACCTGACAAAGCCGTTTATCTGCTCATTTATTTTTTACTCAGAATCACTTCTAACACAGGCAAGCTGAGGGACATATCAATTAAGCAGACAAATACAAAGTGTTACTTAATCGCCCAATAAGATTAGCGGTGACGTGGACAAAAGGCACAGTAACGGCGGTAATAAAACCCAACAAAAAAGGGAATAAACCTGAGTTTATTCCCTTTAAAAATAGAGCGAATTAAATCGAGGTACGATTCAACTCAAGCTAGGCCAAACTTACTTCATTGGCCAAGCGCGGTAAGATTTTCCTTTGATCCGGCCGCCAGTAATTTTGTTCAGTGCTTTCTTGGCAACCTTACGATTAACGGCCACATAGGCGCGGTAATCTGTCACTTGGATTTTACCCACCTGTGAGCCTTCGATACCGTTTTCGCCCGTCAGCGCGCCTAAGATATCCCCTGGACGCAGCTTTTCCTTCTTACCACCATCGATCTGCAGAGTGATCATGGTTGGCGCTGCAGGCGTGTTGCCGAGCAGGCTTTCAGATGGCAGTGATTCGCTGGTGATTTCGCGCTCTAAATACTCTTCTAACAAGGCAATTTTGTAACCGTCTTGGTCGTTATAGAAGGTATAAGCGGCGCCTTTACTGCCCGCACGGCCAGTACGACCGATGCGGTGAATGTGGACTTCGGTGTCGTAGGCAACGTGATAGTTAAACACGGCATCCAGTGCATCGATATCTAAACCACGGGCAGCAACGTCGGTCGCCACTAATACACAGGCACTCTTATTAGCAAATTGCAGCAGGGTTTCGTCCCTATCTCTTTGCTCTAAATCGCCGTGCAAAGCCAATACGCTAAAGCCTAAGCCTTCAAGCTCATCGGCCACTTTTTGGGTTTCGCGTTTCGTGTTACAAAACACCACAGCGCTTTCAGGCTTATGTTCTAACAACAATAATTGCAGCGCTTGCATACGCGCCTTGTCATCGTCTAAGTGATAAAAATGCTGGGCTATGCTCAAGCTGTCGTGATTACCCTCAACTTTAACCATGCTTGGGTCATACATGATTTGCTTAGCAATCGATTGAATTTGCTCTGGGAACGTCGCGCTGAATAGCAACGTCTGACGCTCACGTGGCGCTTGTTCGATAATCGCATCAAGGGCGGGTTGGAAGCCCATTTCTAACATGCGATCGGCTTCATCGAGCACTAACATGTTGAGATTGCTTAAATCTAAGCGATTGCGATCTAAGTGATCGACGATACGACCCGGCGTACCCACAATAATGTGTGCACCGTGCTCCAGCGAGCCAACCTGTGGTCCCATAGGTACACCGCCGCAAAGTGTCAGTACTTTAACGTTATGAATACCACGGGCAAGGGTGCGAATTTCCTGCGCCACTTGGTCGGCCAACTCGCGGGTTGGGCATAACACTAAGGTTTGAATGCGAAAGCGTTTAACGTCTAACTTGTTCAGTAACCCTAAGCCAAAGGCGGCCGTTTTACCCGAGCCAGTTTTACCCTGACCTATCACATCCTGCCCCGCTAAAATGGGTGGCAAACTTTGCGCCTGAATTGGCGTCATCTCGTTGTAGCCCATAGAAGAAAGGTTCTCAAGCAGTTCGGGTTTTAGCTTAAGAGTCGAAAAAGCCATTGATGGATTAGGCTTAGTATCAGAGTTGCTCAAGGTGAATATCCTGTGGTGGGTAACGAAGCGGCTGCTAGGTTACTGAAATTGCGTTACTTATCGATTAAACTGGTCTATCAAGATTCAGGTTAGTTTTAGGCTAGCTTGAGTTTAGATTTAAGCTCTAGGCTCGCTCAACCCAAAAGCACGGCTATTGTAACAACAAAGCGCGGCTTTTGCCTCAAGTCCTTAAGCAATAGACATAGCAGGCGTAAACAGCAACAAAAAAGCCCTGTAGGAATACAGGGCTTAAACTTAAATTGGCTTGGATTTAGAATTAGCTCAGCACGGCTGATTTAACAAATTACGCGATCTGGCCGAAACGCCCTTCTTGGTAATCGCGAATCGCCTGCTGAATTTCCGCTTGGGTGTTCATCACAAAGGGACCCATCTGGACGATTTTTTCACGGATAGGTTTACCCGCAAACAGTAACATCCCAGCGCCGCGCTCATCGGCTTTAAGCTTAAGCACACTTTGGCTATCGATCACTAAAAACTCGCCCTGATGATGTTGATTTGAAGCAGATGACCACTGCGAATCTTCGCCTTTACTCGAATCGCTTTTATATAAGTCACCTTGGTACAAGTACAAGGCGACAAACTCGTGTTGAGACAAATCCAACTTGGCCTCAGCGTTTGGCGCTAGGCTCAAATCAGCAATCGCAGCGTCGCCCGCTAATCCTTGGATAGCCGCACTAATCAGTGGTTGATCTTTAAAGCCCCAATCACCCGCTAAGGCTTTCAAGGTTGCACCCGTGTTATTGGTCACTTCAACGCTCGCGCTACCCGCGGTATCTTGATACTTCGCTGGACGCAGCTTGTCTTTGGCGGGCATATTGACCCAAATTTGGAATCCATGCAGACCATCAACTGCATCGGCCAGCGGCATTTCAGAGTGTACTACTCCGAACCCGGTGCTCATCCACTGCACATCGCCGGTACGAATCGCCTTCACATTACCCATTTGGTCGCGATGCTCAAAACCGCCCTTACGAATGTAAGTGAAGGTCTCCATCCCGCGATGGGGATGTGCGGGGAAGCCGCCAATAAAATCTTGTTCATCATCGGATTTTATTTCGTCGATCATCAAGAAAGGATCAAATTTAGTCGTCACAAAATCGGCGACACGGCGAATATTGACCCCATCGCCATCCATCGCGGCTTTGGCGGAAAACTGACTTAATACTTTCATTGCTGTTCTCCTATCGGTTGAGCAAAGCGATACATGAAACGCCAAGACCGTACGGCTAACACAAGACGCAAACGCTTTGCTGATGAAGGCAGAATAACAAGGAAGTTTACAAAAGAATAACGCGAAATCACGGCCTAAACATTCGAAAAAATAGAACGGTAGGCTGTTGATATCCACTCACACAGGTTTGCCATCGCATTGACTCGTCAACTTGCAGCCAGTCCGCCCATGGGGTGGACGGTCGTCTGGCTAATCACCCTAGCTCACCGTTTTGGCTTTAGCGTAACCTGTAGATTTAAAAGACATACGCAACACACTTTTTGGACAAAAGCTTCTTAGTGCGAATACTCTGATTTGTAACTTTCGGATTAAAATTTCTATGGGTAACGCTCGCCATCAGCCGAGCGAGGTATGAGCGTTGGTTGCATGGCATTGTTATAGCGCAACCGGTTCATCACGCATTTTTTCCCATGTTTGTACCATCAGCTTCTTGGTTGGTCCCCAGCGATACCCCCCCAGCGCGCCACTTTGCTGGATAACCCGGTGGCAGGGGATCAGCAAAGCAACTGGATTTGCTCCAATAGCGTTACCAACAGCCCTTGCAGACCTGGGTGCGCCGAGGGATCTGGCGACTTCGGCATAGCTGGCCACAGCGCCCGGTGGTATTTTCAACAAAGCACGCCACACAGCGATCTGGAAATTTGTTCCTGTCACATGGAGCGACAGCGGACCTTGCCGGGAAGCTGTGCCACTGCTAAAAAAGGCATCAATAACATGACGCGTAGATGCCAAATTTTCTCTGATCGAACTGAGAGGCCAATCGTTATGCAAGTCATCCAACAACTCCTCCATGCTATTGAAGTCCATAAACGCTGCCCGGCAAACACCACGCAAGGTTACGGCCACAAACATGGGCCCCAGTGGGGTAGGATGTACGCCATACTCGATTTGTACCTCCTTACCTCGATTTTTATACTCGCCGGGGGTGACTGCTTCCAGTTGCACAAAGTGATCATGCAACCTTGAACTGCCGCTTAGCCCAAGCTCATGTGAGACATCAAGCAAGGAGCGGGAATTATCCAGCAATCCTTTGCCCCGCTCCAATGTCAGCACCTGTAAAAAGCGCTTCGGCGTAGTACCAGCCCAGCGACAAAACAGCCTTTGAAAGTGATACGGACTCAAATGCACATGGGCCGCTATCTCTTCAAGGCTGGGCTGATCAATTGCCCGATCAACCAAATAGGCCATAGCACTTGCGATTCGGTCATAGTCTGACATGGGGCGGCCTCTCAAACACGATTTACAGATACACCGCCATCGACAAGCATCGCAGACCCCGTGGTGAAGCTGGAGGCATCGGAGGCAAGGTACAATGCAGATTGGGCAATTTCATCTGGTGTAGCCATCCGCTTAAGAGCATGCAAATTATGCACAAATGCCAATGCTTCTGGCGTATTGGCAAACTCACGTCCTGCCGGCGTATCAGTACCACCGGGCAGAAGGGCATTGACCCGGATATTCTGAGGCCCATGCTCTGACGCCAGCACTTGAGTCAACCCAATAAGGCCAGCCTTACTGGCTGCGTAGGCTGCCATGCCTGGCATACCTGCAGTGTAACCAACGAAGGTAGAGGTGAAAATTAACGAACCTCCTTTTCGGGCAGCCATGGCGGGCAGTTGGTACTTTGCGCCCAAAAATGCGCTGGTTAAATTGGTGGCAATAACCTGATTCCAGTCCGTGAGCGACATCACCGGGACAGGGCCCATAGCACCCAGGATAGCCGCATTGTTAAAAGCGATATCCAATCCACCAAAGTGGCTTACCGCCTTATCTACCAAAGCTTTGGCAAAAGCTTCTTCGCCAACATCACCGGCTAGTGCCAGTGCCTGCCCGCCTTCCGTGTTGATTAAGTCCACAAGGTCATCAAGCTCCTTCTGTCGCCTTGCAGCCACCACTACGGCAGCTCCTTCTCTGGCAAAAAGCTTCGCGGCTGCGTAACCAATTCCGGTGCTGGCGCCGGTAACAATAGCGACTTTGTTGGCAAGTATAGTCATCGTTATTCCTCTGGGATCTGTTTACTATAAAAGGGCATATGCCCGAACAGATGCTATATTAGGAGGCCGAACGACTACTGCCGACCCGAATCTTGCTGTATTTCAATTGCGCTATAACGCCTCATTAAAAGGCAAAAATAGTTGATTTAAATAAGCGACGCAGGACAAAAACCAACTGTTGTTGTCCTGCTTTAACGACTAGTTAGGTTGCATTTTTCTCATAAATTTGACCATTGCTGTTTTAAACCAATGAAGTGAATAATACCAAAACTTAAACAAATCAATGAACTCCACATCCAAAACTCAGGAGAACGCCCCATAGGAGAGCTGACTAAAAAGAAACCGGCAACACCGCGAAGTAAATAAATAAAAGTGATGAGAATAAGAGCTAAACGAAGTAAAGGTAAACGAACAATTACACCTGCCGCAGAAAATGCGTAAATCGACCAAATAGAGAGAACAAGAACAATACCACTGGTAATTAATGTAGGTTGAATACTACCGCGCTCAGCAAGCAAAGCCATTTGTTCACCCGCACCAAAAAAACGATACCAAGGAGCGCCAAAATAAATACAACCTATATGAAGAATGGCTACAACGGCACTTAATGCACCTGCAATAATTAAGAATACATTCATACTGCGACAGAACCTCCGTGTTAACTAACGTCCCAAGCAGGGCAACTTTTAAGCCGGCTAAAATAAGGAGCGAAGCGACAGGACCAGCTTAAAATTGTCCCGTTGACTTGGCTTGTTAGGGTTACATTGAACCTAAATTAGATTCGATTTCGTTCTTGATTGTAAAGGGATCTACCTTTTCTGGAATGAAAAAGTAATGCTCGCTGTTATCCAAGAGTTTTAAACTTAACTTGTTTAAACCCTCTAGCCCAACAATTTGATAACTAGTAATTTGGTTCCATGGAATCAATACTAGGCTCCCTCCTTTCTCACGAACAATTCCATTTGGCCCAGAGGAGATTTTTACCGGTGAAAGCCAAGTAATTATGTAGATTATCCAACCAAGACCAAACCCAAATGTTGGCGCAACCCATAAAACTTGAATAACAGCTTGAATAACATTATCTCTGGCAGCTAATGAAACTAAAGTTAAAATGAATAAGCCAACAGTCCATTTTAAACAACTAAGTAGTACAGGTCTTGAGACTAGATTTAAATTTTTCTGATGCTTAATGGAAATGCCCCATGGCTCAGTCCACTTCATAACTTTCCTATAACCCTTCGCCCAATTATGGGGCGGAAAATGCTTGGCTAAAATGAGCAACGAAGAAGCGCAAGCCAAGCTTTTTTGCGTTCCAACCATAAACCGCTTGTTATAACTCCTTGCCATCTTCGTCATTGATGATTGCTGCGAGAGCAGGGCGAACAACAGCAAGAATTAGGACTATGATCACCAGTGCACCCATAATCAATTTGACTAATTTAAAGAACCAAGGTTTTTGCCATATTTTTCCAGTTTCTTCTTCTAGTTTCTTTTGTTTGATGAATTCATCATAAGCTTTATTCAAATCAGAATGTTTAGTAACTTCGGGATACTCAATAACAATACCAATTTTAGCCAACGATACACGAGCTAGTTCTGATTGTTCTCGGTTGACGTAAAGCATATGGTTTTTAACATCGGCATAGTAATGAATATGCTCTTGATCCAATACATCTGCGATTGTAACAGAGTCAACCAAACGCATATCCTGAATTAATGGCCTATAAATTGGATCATCTTCATTTGTCCATTTAAGAACAAAAATTGCAAGGAGTACTGATATACACAAAACTACCAGTAGCTTGTGTTCTTTTGTGATTAGTTTATTAATTTCATCTCTCCCTAACATCAAAACTATAACCGAGCTTATGAGTAGTTATAACGCCGCCAACACAAGCCGAGCGTCAGCGAGGTCCAACACATGCACTTTTTATTTTGGTTTGTTTACACCTTCACAAGTAACTCCCATACAGGTTTCAATTGTTTTTGTAGATATATCTATTTGGCAGCGCTGGCTAACAGAGTTTTCAATCTGAATCATCATTGGTCTGATCTTATCAATTTCAGATTGGGAAGGATGACGATTGATATCGATGTATGTATGTCGAAACTCAGCTATGCCTTTGTAATTAGTCCGAAAATAGTAATTCCCATATAAACCATCGTAGGTATAGAGAAACCTATCAATAATTTCTGGCTGCTGTATACCACCGAAAGTTAACTCACGACCGCCTTCCTCTATTCGGTGCTCCACATCAGAAACACCAGCAACTAATTTGGTCGCCTCTAGCATACATTCAATCGGAAGGCTTACAACGCCTACGGGGGAGTATCGAGAGACACCGTATATAGTGTCACAGCCCCCTAATATAAATACACTAAAAGCAGTATAAGCTAAGGGGCAGGCTTTAGCCCATCCCAGCGAACGAAGTGAGCGATTTGAGCGACTTTTTAGGAGCTGCATACAAAACCGTGATCTTGTTTATAGCGCTTCACCAATTCTTGATCCATAAACTTAAATAGGGCGCAGACAGTGAA
This sequence comes from Shewanella sp. M16, assembly GCF_018224605.1. Lineage (NCBI taxonomy): Bacteria > Pseudomonadati > Pseudomonadota > Gammaproteobacteria > Alteromonadales > Shewanellaceae > Shewanella > Shewanella sp. M16. The sequence goes on from NZ_JAGTUL010000014.1 coordinate 77,310, forward strand.
GCTCCCATGCTGCACCCCAGCTTGCTCATAACCCCAGTCTGTGATTTGGTCTCTCTTAAATGCGTATACATTTCCTGTCTGAACAGACGTTATAACTGATGGTTCGTTTGCTAACACCCCAGCAAACCCACCGTCAATTTCTTTAAATGGTGTAAACCAAAAGTGTTCAACACCGCTTTTGTCAGAGAGCATAACTTTAAGCTTGAAATTCTCTGCTCCTTCAGGTGGATTTCGGAAAGTTATTAAAAACTGATCAAGTGTTTGCTGAGCCTGAACTATTGCTTTATTCATTTCTTGATCTTCTTCACTGACATAAACCACTCTGTCATCAACTTTGTTTTCATCTGCGATCGTATATCCAGCGATGAGAGCGAGTGCAAAAGCGAGTTTTTTCATGGAAACCCTAACGTCTTAGTATTTATGCGCTGCGCTGTTTGCAGGGCATAAATCGCTTGTTGGACTTGGCCGCTGCCATATCCGTGTAAATCGGTATGAATGATGCTATAGGAATTTGCTTTTTTGCGGTAGCGGTTTTTTATACAGTTTGATGGGTAATTACTTGATATTGTTTTAGCTTTCTCATTCTTTTACGCTCACTTTCGACTGATTGTTGACCTTAGTTGACAGCATTTTGGCCCCACATTCAGGCTGACACTCACACCCTATCCCCTCATCGGCTTAACCCCATAAGGCTGGCTGCTGTCATTCCGCTTCGTCTTGAGGGTGTGGTTATCCTGACATGCGTACTAGCTGACTTTGGTTGTTAATCATCACTAATCCCTGCGGCCTTAACAGCCCAATAAACTGCAAATGACCTAACAGGCATTTAGGGCAGAGCACGAGCATTACTCCTTGACCAAAGAGCCATCAAATTTTGCCTACGGTTTACGTAATGACTGATGGATATAAGGGCTGACTTTTTATGGTGACTGACATTGGTAAAAAACAAAGTGCCTAACACACATCAATCCTTTGAGGAGAAAGTTTAAGTACATATGTACTCAGAAATGAATCGAATTAAGCACTGGCATGGAAGTGACCGTTGGCGGCATGGATGCCGCCGTCGAGCCTATAGGGATAATTCTTTTGAAACCAAAGGCGGCGTGTCACTGGAATGCGAGTGGTTAATGAGTTGCACACCTTTACTCGCAAAGGTACAAACGGAAAAATAAGACATAGGACAGAGGCGTCCTCAGCCAAAGCGATCCAATTGAATTGAATCTTCAACCTAGTCAGGTTTAAATACGCCAATCACTGCGCCGGTGGCTTTTTCTGTCACCTTTTCATCGGTTTGCTGTTCACGGTAATCACACTCAGTACATTCAATGGTTTCGATGCCGTTTTCCTTGTAGAGTAAAATGCTGTCTTTGGCACTGCATTTTGGGCACTTAGCACCGGCTACGAAACGCTTTTTGATTTTAGTGTTTGTCATAATAGATAAAGGACCAGATAGCAGGGCCAAGGGACTCGGCCGAAGAAATTGCCGCTATTTTGCCACACTGATGATTGAATACCAGTGTTACCTGAAAGTATGAGGCCTTAGGTCGATGTGATGCGATTCGCTAAAGATCATCCTGAAAAGTCGAATAATTGTCCGAGTTATCGGGTCAGGCTGTGGTTTGAAACTGGGTTGTACGCTATTATCTGTGCCCTGACGAATTTACGTTCTAACCAAGTTGTAGTTAATGATCAGCATCAACCAAGCGCAATTAATCCGTGGCAGCAAAACCCTGCTAGATGAGACCTCTCTCACGATTTATCCCGGCCATAAGGTCGGTTTAGTCGGTGCTAACGGCACAGGCAAATCCTCACTGCTCGCATTAATTTTAGGTCACTTAAGCCTAGATAAAGGTGAATTTAGTCTGCCTTCTGGCTGGCAAATTGCCACTGTGGCCCAAGAAACCCCTGCGCTCGACGTCTCGGCACTGGAATATGTGATCGATGGCGATAGCGAATATCGTCAATTAGAAGCCCTATTACACAAGGCCCAAGAAGATAACGACGGCAATGCCATCGCACTCTTACACGGCAAAATCGACGCTATCGGTGGTTATGCGATTCATTCGCGCGCGGGTTCATTGTTAGCGGGTCTGGGCTTTAGTGAAGCCGAGCAAAGCAATCCGGTGAAAAACTTTTCAGGTGGCTGGCGTATGCGCCTCAACTTAGCCCAAGCGCTGCTGTGTCGCTCTGATTTATTGCTCCTCGACGAACCGACCAACCACTTAGACTTAGATACCATGTACTGGCTCGAAGGTTGGATTAAGTCCTATCAAGGCACGCTGATTTTAATCAGCCATGATAGGGATTTTATCGATGAGATCGTTGATGAAATTGTCCACGTTGAAAATCAAAAACTCAATTTCTACAAAGGCAATTACAGTGCCTTTGAGCGCATTCGTGCCGAACGTATGTCGCAACAACAGGTTGCCTTCGAACGCCAACAAAAAGAACGTGCGCACATGCAGTCCTTCGTTGACCGTTTCCGTTACAAGGCGAGTAAAGCCAAACAAGCGCAGAGCCGCTTAAAGGCGCTAGAACGCATGACTGAGTTGTTGCCGTCTCAAGCCGATAGCCCATTTTATATGGAGTTTCGTGCTCCAGAAGCCCTACCCAATCCGCTGATTAAGATGGAGCAAGTCGCGATCGGTTATAGCGATAAGCCAATCCTTAGCAAGGTGCATTTAAACTTAGTACCGGGTGCGCGTATTGGTTTGCTCGGCCGTAACGGCGCAGGTAAATCGACATTAATCAAGCTGTTATCGGGTCAGTTATCGCCAATGACAGGTTTGTATGAACCTAATCCTGGCGTCAATATCGGTTACTTTGCCCAGCATCAAATCGAATTTTTGCGCCTCGACGATACGCCGATGCAGCATTTAGTGCGGCTGGCGCCTAATGCCAGAGAACAAGAGTTGCGCAACTTCTTAGGCGGTTTTGGTTTTAACGGCGATATGGCGCTCTCACCTGTGCGGCCCTTTTCTGGCGGCGAGAAAGCCCGTTTAGTGTTGGCGCTATTAGTTTGGCAACGCCCTAACCTATTGCTGCTCGATGAACCCACCAACCATTTAGACTTAGAGATGCGCCATGCTCTAACGATGGCACTGCAAACCTTTGAAGGTGCTATGGTTGTCGTCTCGCATGATAGGCATTTACTACGATTAACCTGTAGCGATTACTATTTGGTGGATCAAGGTGAAGTACGCGCCTTCGACGGCGACTTAGACGATTATCACCAATGGTTGCTCGATGCGGCGAAAGCCAACTCGAATCAAAACAGCACCAGCGACGAGATCAAACCTGCCGCTGATAAAAAGCAGCAAAAACGCCTCGAGGCCGAAATCCGCCAAAAGGTATCGCCGCTCAAGCGCAAACAAACTAAGTTAGAAACCGAGCAACAAAAGCTGAGTGAACGCCTCGCCGAGCTAGAACACTTGCTGGCCGATAGCGAATTGTATGATCAAGATAACAAAGCCAAGCTAACCTCGGTATTAACCGAGCGAACGAGCTTGACGCAAACCTTAGAAGACAGTGAAATGCAATGGCTCGAGTTGCAAGAAGAGATAGATGCAATGGAGCAAGAGGTCATGGAGCAACAATAACTCCAGCGTTCTTTTACATAAAAGTCAGTAGCAGCGGCAATACAAGGAAATAGTATGGCGGTTTTAACCCAGTTCGACAGTCAACTCTGGCAATGGTGTGATATGAGCTATGCGCAAAACAAAGCGCTCTGTCTCGAATTGCAAAATAGCTGTCAGGTGAACGTCAATCTACTGCTACTGGCACAATATTTAGATATCACTATGGATGTGTCTGGGCCGCAGCAATACAGCACGGACCAATGGCAAGCACTGATGACTGCTGTAGGTGAATGGGATGAAAGGTTTCTCACGCCCTATCGCAAATTACGTAAACTCGCTAAATCCAGCCTGAATGAGCAAGAGTATCAGCAGATGCTCGCCGTTGAGCTGATGATGGAACGTAAAGCGCAGCGAACCATCTTAAATAAACTCAATGAACTCAGCCCAAACGGCCAAGCGACAAATCTAGTGAGCTACTTAAGCCTGTTTGGACTCAGTGACATTGACGCCAACGAAATCGGCCTCATTGCGCCCTGATCTAAGTTAATCAAGTTAAAACAAGCTCAACCATGTTAGCTCAAACTCAATCAAATTAACGCTATGATCATCTGAGCCGCTAACAGCTGCGGCCTTGCGGATAGCGTTCACAGTCATCCTCGATCACCAACCAGTTCAGCTGACTCTCAGTATAAATATGGTACTTAGGCTGAACTTGATTAGCATCGTCCAGACTCGCTATGCTCAAGGTCGAATAATCAGGATATTGAGTATGTCGGTAAGTTAACGATGTACCGCACTTGTCACAAAATCCACGGCGAATAAACTCGGACGATGCAAACTCAGTCACCTGACCTTTAAGCCAAATCACTTGGCTGAGTTTAAAATCCATCCAAGCCCCAAATGCAGAGCCCGTGCTTTTTTGGCACGAACGGCAGTGGCAATAATCCGCATCAAAGGGTTCACCTTCTATCTGATAACGAATCGCGCCGCATAAACAACCACCTTCCCGTAATGTGTTTTCAGACATTCACACCCCATCAAGCTTTATCAAGCTAAGCTGCATTTTGATAAGATAACATCACCCTTTACCGTCAGTGAGCTTTTGCGCAAGTGCTGTGGCATTACGTGCCGTGATGCCATAAATAGACAGTTGCGGGTTAGCGCCAAGGCTGGTCGGGAAGATAGAGCCATCCATTACAGATAAATTCTCTAAATAGTGCGACTGTCCATAACTGTTAACCATAGAAAGCTTTTCATCTTCTCCGAAGGGACAACCGCCCATCACGTGCGCCGATGCGACGATAGTGCACAGTGGCGCGAGTGACATCTGCGCAATGCTCTCTTTGGCGTCTTTCCACGAGGACAAGTAAGGCATACCATCGCTGATCGGCAACACTTTTAAGGCGCCCGCCGAGAATTGTAACTCCGCCATACTAGCAAAAGCGCGTCTCGCGGCCCGCCAAAAGGCATCGGTCAGCGGATAATCTAAAGCAAAGCCCTTATCCGTTAAGTGTACTTCACCGCCTTGACTGTCGGGATGATAGCCATCGCGGATCAAAGCGATAGTCACTTGCAACTGATTGAATTGTGACATTAACTCAGCATGACTCGTACCATAACCTAAGGTTTTAGAGGCAATTAAAATCGGATGCACCGGCGGCACTTCGAGTTTATAACCCAGCTCACCATCGGCGCCATTGTTCCAAACAAACTCATCGGAATAGATAGATTGCGGCGCACCGCTATGGCCATTGATCGAATCGGCAAATACGCCGCCGGATAACAAAGTAGGATGTAAAAAGGTGCGTTTACCCAAAAGTTGGTGGGGATCGGGCACTTGCGAACGCATCAAAATCGTCGGTGTATGGATAGCACCCGCACTCAAAATATAATGTTTAGCCTTAAATAACAGCTCAACGTCAGTGGGTCGTAAATTCACATCCAACGCCTGCGCCTTTAACGCAAACACTTGGCCATTATGGTGCTCAATCTTAGTCACTTTAGCGCGACTGATCAGCTGCGCACCTTTCTCAAGTGCCGCGGGAATCGTGGTGACTAACATAGATTGCTTCGCATTGACCGGACAACCCATGCCGCAATAGCCAGTATTCCAGCAACCCGCCACATTGCGTTTAATCACTGTGTATTCCCAGCCAAGATTGATACAACCTTGCTTCAGGGCGGCATTATTGCGATTAGGCTCATAATTCCATTCATGAATGTTGAGCCGTTGTTCCATTTGCTCAAACCAAGGATCTAAACTCTCGCGATTAAGCCCAACAACTGATTTATGTTGCGCCCAAAAGGCTAACGCCTCGGTCGGAGTGCGAATAGAAGTGGTCCAGTTAACTGTGGTTGAGCCACCGACTGCGCGGCCTTGAAAAATTCCAATCGCCTTATCGGCGGTTTTCATCGCCGCAGCTTGTTGATACAAGTTGGGGTACGCGACCCGCTCTTCCATATTAAAATCGCTGGAGGATTTTAGCGGTCCCGCCTCAATCATGATCACGCTTAGCCCTGCTTGGGTGAGGATTTCAGCCGCCACACCGCCACCAGCACCTGTGCCGACAATAATCACATCGGCTTCAAACTGCTGGTTTTCTTGCAATTGGCTCGCATCAGTGTGCAACCAACCAGAGTTTAAACCATTCACTATAGGATCTATGATTGCCAACTTGAGTGCTCCACTGTCGCGGGTAAGATGCTTATTATTCGGCGTTTGATTAGGTTAAAAATGGACTCGCTATTTGAACAGTTCAGGCTTGGCATAATGCAGGCGGCTCCAGTGCTCAGGACAAGCGTAGTAACTTGCCATCACTAATTCCCGCAATCCGAGATAAGCCGTTTGTAACAAAGCAAAATAACTGTGGCGCCAGGTTTCTAACATATCAGTTAACTCGGCGGGAGAGCGCATCAATAGCGGCGTCATGCTCGAGGTGAGTACCAGTAAACCAAGACGATTTTCGAGCATATCGAGCAGCTCAAACAATTCGGTCTGCTGCTCATCGGGTAACACAGCAATCGACTGTTTGATGGCATCTAAAGTGCGGTTTTGCGCCGCCAACTTATGGATGGCAACATCAGGCAAGGCGCCGTCGAGCATCACAGGCAAAAGCACGCTAAACAACAAACGATAATCTTTGCCTTCGCTATCCTCGGGCAAACTAAACTCAGGAGAATAGAGATTAACCCCTAAGGCTAACGCCGCCGTACCGGCAAACGCGCCCATTATAAAGGTTCGTCGCTTCATCTCTATCTCCTAATTATCAGCCTAAATGTCGGCCTAAATATCAGCATAAAAAACAATTGTGCTACAATGGCCGCGAGTTTATACCCAAGCGACCTCAAAATACGAATTTCAGCATTTTGAGTTGGTTTGGGTATAAATTAAACACACGTTTTAATTTTCAGCAATAGCCGATACCAAGATAAACATCTATGCCAAATTCCTTTATGCCACCTTGGTGGGCCAAGAGTCCCCATATACAAACGATTTTACCCGTATTCACTAAAGTGGCCAAACCAGCATTACAGCGGCAGCGCTTAGAGTTACCTGATGGCGATTTTATCGATTTAGATTGGCAGGATGTTCCACAGTCTGGCAAACCGATCGTGGTGATCATCCACGGCTTAGAAGGAAGTGCTCAGTCCCATTATGCGCGGCGGATACTGCAAGCCTGTAAAGAACAGCAACTCGCAGCCGTCGTGCATCATCACAGAAGTTGTTCGGGTGAGGCCAATCGCCTTGCCCGCAGTTATCACAGTGGTGACACGGACGATTTACAGTTTAGTCTATCGACACTGAAAAGCGCGTATCCACAATCGCCCTTATTAGCCGTAGGTTACAGTTTAGGCGGCAATGTGCTGACTAAGTATCAAGGCGAATATCAGGATGATAGTTTATTAGCCCGCGCTGTGGTTGTCTCTGCGCCGCTGCAATTGTCAGCCTGCGCTAAACGCTTGGAAAATGGCTTTTCAAAGGTGTATCAAAGCTATTTAATCAAACAGTTACAACAGAAAATCAGCCATAAACTGAATGATCCCGACTTAGCCATCTCTATGCCGCTAAGCCAGTTACAGGTAGACCGTTTAAATACCTTCTATGATTTTGACGATAAAGTCACAGCGCCATTACACGGCTTTGACGGCGTAGACGATTACTATACGCGTGCCAGTGGCTTACCCTTTGTCAGCCGTATAACTAAACCGACGCTCATCATACATGCTAAAGACGATCCCTTTATGACCGATGAAGTGATCCCCCAATCAAGTCAATTGTCGGGCTATGTGGAATACGAACTGCATCCCTATGGCGGCCATGTCGGCTTTATCGAAGGCGGTACACCTTGGAAACCGCGCTTCTACCTTGAGCGACGGATTTTACATTTTTTACTAGGCGATCAAAGTGTTCACTCGCTTACTGCAGACCCAATCAACGGCGACAATATTACCCAAGGAAACACCGATGCTCATTCCCTATGAAACCCTGTTACAACTCCCCAAGGAAACGCTCGCCAATGTGATCCGCGAATATCTCTTCGGTCAAGTGGAGGATGGCAGCTTTGCCAGTCTCGATGAACAGGAGCTTGCTCAGGCGATAGTCCAATGTCAACAAGCACTTAAACAAGGTAAGCTGAAATTAGAGTACAGTGAAGACGATGAGTCCTTCGCGATACGCTCAGCGGATCAAATAGCACAGCAGCAAGATTGACCAGTCCTACCTCTGTACCGTATAAATAGTACTCGCGTTTTTATCGCTTCCCCATAAGCGGCTCTTTTGGTTCCTAGCTAGGTAGAAAAAATGTCAGCAAAACATCCCATTATTGCAGTTACAGGCTCATCAGGCGCGGGAACCACTACGACGACCACCGCCTTTAGCCATATTTTTCGCCAACTCGGGATCAACGCCGCCTTTGTCGAAGGCGACAGCTTTCATCATTTTACCCGCGCTGAAATGGAAGTGATGATCCGCAAATCCCAAGCTGAAAACCGCAATCTTAGCTATTTTGGCCCAGAGGCTAATAACTTTGCTCGTTTAGAACAATGCTTTCGCGATTACAGCACCACAGGCCAAGGTGAAACCCGCAGCTATTTACACACCTTCGATGAGGCAGTGCCTTTTAACCAGATGCCCGGCACTTTTACCCAATGGCGACCACTACCTGAAAATACCGATATGCTCTACTACGAAGGCTTACATGGCGGTGTGGTTACTGGTGATGCCAATGTCGCCCAGCATGTAGACTTGCTGATCGGCATGGTGCCCATAGTCAACTTAGAGTGGATCCAAAAAATTATCCGCGATACTTCAGAACGTGGTCACAGCCGTGAAAAAGTCATGGGGTCAATTGTGCGCAGTATGGACGACTATATTAAGCACATGACGCCACAGTTCTCCCGCACTCACATTAACTTTCAGCGAGTACCGACGGTCGATACCTCTAACCCATTTAGTGCCAAAGATATTCCGAGCTTAGACGAGAGCTTTGTGGTGATCCGCTTCCGCGGTATCAATAATGTCGACTTCCCCTATTACCTCAATATGATCCAAGGTTCATTTATGTCACGGGTCAACACACTCGTCGTCCCCGGCGGCAAAATGTCGCTGGCGATGGAGCTGATCCTTACACCTTTGATTAAAGATTTGATGGAAAAACGTCAGCAACTTAATACCCCAGAAGCGAACTGAAACCTTGAGGATTTGTGGGCAAGTTTGACTAAAGGCTAAGGAAATAAAGTCTTTTTTTGCAATGGATTAAGTTTTATTTAAGCCACTAGCGCTAATCTTGTCGGCATCGGGATTTCAGGCGAAAGAACGATAGTTGGCATACTCTTGGGAGTTAATTCCCCCATCTTGATCTGTTGATTTCCTTGAGTATGTCAACAACCTCTCAGAAAATAGGTTCTAGGCTTTAGATTCTAGGAAAACAGAACGTTCGTAAACTCACTCATAGAACGCTGCACTTACCGAAAGGGCAAAGCCTGTTCCGTAAATCGTGAGTCAAAAAGTGACGTTATGTAGCAGTTTGCTGCGTGCCGTTATCCGTAGCCGCAACGTGGCGTTCTAGCAGCAGCGTTTTTTGCTGCGCCCTAACAGGCCAAAGACCGCCCTAGATTTTTATACATCACCATACACTCTAAGGCTATTCCTCTGGGCGAACAGTAGATAGATTCCTCCTCTAAACCTTCACCACCAAAACCACAGTGGCGATAGAAATCCACCGCATTTAAAGTTGACTCCAATCTGAGTTGGGCTATCCCCTGATTAAAAGCCATCGTTTCAATAAATTGTAGCAATACCTTGCCGACACCTAACCCCATAGCATTGGGGGAAACAAACAAGGCTTCTAACTGGGCATAGGGTTCATCCAACATGGCCGTGCCGACCACAGTCTTAAGCTGCGACTCGTCAGAGGACAACTCTGCCACATAAAAATGTGCATCGACGATACGGCTAAATTGCTCGGTCAGTTCGCCCTCGGTCCAAATCACCAGATCGCCCGCATCATAAAATCCAGCGCAGCCCTTATTAATAGCTGCATTACGGATATCCCAGCAGGCCTGAGCATCCGCTTTCGTTGCTTTTCGTATAGTTATCATCATGTTTTCCAATTAAAAATGCTCAGCCATAACATGCCATGAAGCCGCTAAAACGCCAAGTAAACGAGTGATCTCATCTTTCAACCAATAAAAAACCGCCCGTAGGCGGTTTTAATCAAAGCCACAGAACCTTAATGGATCTTTAGCTAACATATCTGATTTAGTCTTAGCGCTAGACTTAAATCTAGGCTTAGCCTTTAATCAATTCACTAATAGTCAATACGCCATGGGTCGTTGCACCCGCGCCCCACATGGCAGAAGCTGAATCTTCAAAAGCGCCTGCTAAATCAACGTGTAACCATTTAGCTTCGGGTGACACGAAACGCCATAAGAAACCAGCGGCATTAGAAGCACCACCTGCACCACCGCCTTTCATTGCGCGGCTGTTTGCGGTGTCAGCATAGGCAGATGGACACATTTCTTTGTGCCAAGGATCCAGCGGCAGCGGCCATACGCGCTCGGCAACGCTAGTGGCTTTTTGCTGGGCCAGTTGCAACACATCCGCCTGTGGCGAGAAAATCGCGTTGTAGTTAGAACCCACCGCCATCACAGCGGCGCCTGTAAGGGTCGCTGCATCGATAATAAAAGGTGCGCCTGTAGCAGAAGCGGCTTGTAGGCCATCGGCCAACACTAAGCGCCCTTCCGCATCTGTGTTCACCACTTCAACTGTTACACCATTTTTGTAGGTCAGAATATCACCTAACTTATAGGCGCGGCCGCTGATCAAGTTTTCAGCACAACATAAGAAGAGTTTAACGCGTTTGTTGAGGCCAGATTTGATCGCTAAACCAAGTGCTGCAGTCACAGTCGCCGCGCCGCCCATATCGCATTTCATGCCTAACATGCCTTCAGAAGCCTTGATGCTGTAGCCGCCAGAATCAAAGGTAATCCCTTTACCCACAAGCGCCACAGACACAGGTGCATCGGCGGCTAATGGGTTAAAGTCTAACTCTAACATTGCCGGTGGACGCTCACTGCCGCGACCAACGGCATGGATACCAATCCACTGTTCTTCAAGCAGCGCTTCGCCTTCGATAATCCGATAACTCACCTTGTCGCCACCAACGTCAGCCAACCATTTTGCCGCTTGTTGGGCAAGCTTCACTGGCGACAGGTTTTCAGGCGTATCGTTGATCAGTTGACGGGCAAAGGTTGCCACATCGAGTCGACGTTGCAATTCTGCTTGCACAGACTCATCACCACACCAATGGATTTGATAGCCTGGTTTTGCCGTCGCGAAACCTTGGGCAAATACCCATTGGCTATTGAGATCCCAAAACTGCCCAGCTAATTCCACACTGCTAATGCCTTGACTGCGCAGTTTACGGGCCGCCATTTGAATTTGACGCAGCTCATCGCCACCCGCTAAATGAATTTGCGCACCATCGGCAGTATAAGTCACATCAGCCTTGCCCCAGTGCGCGGCGGGTGCTTCTTTAGTTAATTGCACTTTCATCAATTCAGTTACTTTTAGTTCACTCATTAGGGATCCTTATTTTTCGATTCGTTTTAGAATAATCAATCAGAACAATCAATCAGCAATCAGAACAAACTTTATGGCGGCAGTTTACTGCTAGCAGGCGATGACGCAAAGCAATTGGCTAAAGTAACTCAGGTAAAATCTGTAAACATTTGCGAAATTTGCTAGGCTTTGCGACCTAGAACAGCCGAGATAGGTCTACCTATGGAATTTACACCGCCACTACAACAGGGCATTTTATTGCGCCGCTATAAGCGTTTTCTGGCCGATGTGCAGCTAAGCGATGGCAGTGAGATCACCCTACATTGCCCCAATACGGGTTCTATGCGTAATTGCCTGTATCCCGGTGAAACCGTATGGTTTTCTACCTCTGATAACCCTAAACGTAAGTACGCCCATACATGGGAACTGATGACCACGCCAGATGCAGGCTTAATCGGTATCCACTCGGGTCAGGCCAACACCTTAGCCGAAGAAGCCATCAATAAAGGTATCATCAAGGAGCTCACGGGTTATGACAGCCTAAGCCGCGAAGTTAAATATGGTGATGAAAATAGCCGCATCGATATTCTGCTACAGGGTGCTCAAAAACCCGCCTGTTATATAGAAGTCAAAAGTTGTACTTTGCTCGAAGATGGCCAAGGTTATTTTCCCGATGCTGTAAGCCTACGCGGTCAAAAACATTTACGTGAATTGATGCACATGGTGAGTCAAGGCTACAGAGCCGTATTGCTGTTTGTGGTGCAGCACAGTGAAATATTCAGTGTTGCCCCCGCCGCACATATCGACCCTGAATATGCTAAGTTACTGAAAATGGCTGTGTTAGCCGGCGTTGAAGTGCTAGCCTATCGCTGTAAAATCTCCCCTACAGAGATTCACCTAGCCCAAGCCTGCGATGTACGAGTATGATGTTAAGGCTGAGTTAAATTTGATTTCATTTGAATTAGCGAACATAGTCAAAAAATTCAATCAAAGCAGAATGAAAAGTTTGCCTCGATGTGAAGATTCTGCTATAGATAGCGGCCGTTCTTAAGGACGCCCTACAAACGCAAATGATTACAGGAGATGCGTTATGCCTGAAGGCACCAAAAAACTTGGCGTACTCGCTATCGCAGGTGTAAATCCTTACCAGGAAAAGCCGGGTGAGGAGTATATGAACGCTAAGCAACTGGGTCACTTCAAGACAATTCTTGAAGCTTGGCGCAATCAGTTGCGTGAAGAGGTCGACCGTACTCTTAGCCACATGCAGGACGAAGCCGCAAACTTTCCCGATCCTGTTGACCGTGCAGCACAAGAAGAAGAGTTCAGCCTCGAACTTCGTGCTCGCGATAGAGAACGTAAGCTGATCAAAAAAATCGAAAAAACACTGCAAAAAATTGAAGAGGACGATTTCGGCTTCTGTGATTCTTGCGGTATCGAAATCGGCATCCGCCGTCTCGAAGCGCGTCCAACAGCCGATCAATGCATCGACTGTAAAACGCTTGCAGAGATCAAAGAGAAACAAATGGCTGGTTAATCAAGCATACTGGGCGGGGATTTCCCCGCCTATTTGTTTCTAGCAACTCGTAAACTCGACGAGCTTAAGCCAAGCTCACTCCAATTTACCCCGATTCGCTTTTCTCTTGGTATCCCTCTAAAATACATCCACTTTTACCGTCGCGACTTTAAAACGCCATCTAGTTGTTATGTCAAAGCCATTACATTCCGATTTATCCAGCCAGCCCTATGTCGGCCGCTTTGCGCCTTCGCCTTCGGGTGCCTTGCACTTTGGCTCGCTTATCGCCGCCCTTGGCAGTTATCTGCGTGCCCGCTCGCAACAGGGTAAATGGCTAATTCGCATCGAAGATATAGACCCACCGCGGGAAGTCAAAGGCGCCGCCGATGATATCTTACGCACCTTAGAAGCCTATGGATTTGAGTGGGATGATGTGCCTCTGTATCAAAGCCAGCGCACAGCGGCTTATCAAGCGCAAATTGACTCGCTACTCGCCCAAGATAAAGCCTATTTCTGCCAATGTAGTCGCAAGCAAATTCAAGCCATGGGCGGCGTCTACGATGGCCGCTGCCACCGATTGCCACAAACCCAGTCTGCAAATCTTGTTAGGTCGGGTGCGGTGCGAATCGTCAACACGGCGCAAGTGCAAGAATTTGATGACAATCTAATGGGCCATATTTGCGTTGATAGCCATTTTGCCGCAGAGGATTTCATAATCAAACGCAGTGATGGTCTGTACGCCTATCAATTGGCCGTGATACTCGACGATGCTTATCAAGGGGTCACCGAAGTGGTTCGAGGCTGCGACTTAATCGAGGCCAGTTGTCGCCAACTGAGTTTGTATCAAAGCTTTGGTTTAGCCGCACCGCAATGGCTGCACTTGCCGCTCGCCTGCATAAGTAAAGGCTTTAAGCTCTCAAAACAGAATCATGCACAGGCAATTGATACGCTTAATCCACAGTCGAGCCTTAATGCGGCACTGGCATTTTTAGGCCAAACACCCGTCGAAACCCGCGGCTCTGTGGCACAAATGCTCGCTCAAGCCGTGGATCAGTTTCAATTATCCACTATACCGCAACAATCTGAGATACTGATCGAGCCCTGATATACTCATTAGGCCGCATTTGGTATATGATAGCCGCCAGATTTTTAATCAAATAACAGATCATATTTCGAGGTGTCCCATTTTTCGCCGTATCAGCCAATTCTGCAAACAGCTATTTGAAGACGCGCCTAAAACGACCGCTCCGACTCCAGCTCAGATTGAACCAACAACGCCAGAACAAAATTCCGGTGCTTTGAGTTTAGAGTTAGTACCAAGAGATGCCCATACCATCTCGCGCAAACAAATCAGCGAGAATGCCCTTAAGGTATTATACAGACTGAATAAATCTGGCTTTAAAGCCTATTTAGTCGGCGGCGGTGTACGCGATTTACTCTTAGGGATTGAACCGAAAGATTTCGACATAGTGACCAATGCAACACCGGAAGAAATCAAAAAATTATTCCGTAATTGCCGTGTTGTCGGTCGCCGTTTCCGCTTAGCACACATTGTTTTCGGTCGCGATGTGATTGAAGTCGCCACCTTCCGTGGTCACCACGGCGAAAGTAATGAGAAAGTATCTAAAGCCAATGCCGAAGGGCGTTTGCTGCGCGATAACGTCTATGGCGAAATCGATGAAGATGCCGAGCGCCGCGACTTTACCGTCAATGCCCTCTATTACGATATCAGCGATTACTCGATTCGCAGCTATGGCGGCGGTATGGCCGATCTCAAAGCTGGCACCCTAAGATTAATCGGCGATCCTGAAACCCGTTACCGTGAAGATCCGGTGCGTATGTTAAGGGCGGTGCGTTTCGCCACTAAGCTCAACATGGGTATCGAAACAGTCACAGCAGCGCCGATTAAACAATTAGCGCCACTGCTCAAAGATATTCCGGCAGCACGCATGTACGAAGAAGTGTTAAAACTCTTCTTTGCAGGCAAAGCCTTAGCCAACTTCGAATTAATGCAAGAATACAAGCTATTTGCGCCGCTGTTTCCGCAAGTGGCCGCTCTGCTAAAAGATGATCCTAAAGGTACGACCATGAAAATGGTGCAAGCCATCATGAAGAGCACAGATCAAAGAGTTAACGAAGATAAGCCGGTCACACCTTCATTCTTCTATGCTGCGCTTCTCTGGTATCCACTGCGTCAACGCGCCGAGGATATCGCGGTTGAAAGTGGCCTAACCTTATATGATGCCTTCTTTGCCGCCATGGGCGATGTGATGGAGCAGCAATGCCAAACCATTAGCATTCCACGCCGTTTTAGTACACCGGCAAAAGACATTTGGCAGTTGCAGTTACGCTTCGATCGTAGCCAAGGCACCCGCGCCTTTAAACTGATGGAACACCCTAAGTTTAGAGCCGCATACGATTTGCTCTTGCTCAGGGGCGAAGTCGAAGCGGGTAATGTCGCTAAAAGTGCCGCTTGGTGGCAACAATTTGTCGAGGCCGATGAAACAGAACGTTTAGCCATAGCGCGTAGCGGCAGTAAATCGCCAAACCGCAACCGTAATGCCACCCAACGTCGTCGCCGTCCTCGTGCACCTAATGCCGATGGTTCAGCGCCGACGAGCGCACCTAAAGCGAGTGGCACACCTAAAGTTAAAACGGCTGAATAATGCCCCGCGTCTACGTCGCATTAGGCGCAAATCTTGAAGATCCCAAGGCTCAATTGGACAATGCCGTGACGGCATTGTCCGCCTTAGCCTTAGGCAATAGTCTCGTCGTTTCTCCCTATTACCATTCGACGCCCATGGGCGATGTCGTGCAACCCGATTATGTTAATGCGGTAGCGAGTTTCGATACTGATCTTGCGCCATTAGCTTTACTCGATGCACTGCAGCATATTGAAAACACCCAAGGACGAATCCGCCTAGAGCGTTGGGGGCCTAGAACCTTAGATCTCGATTTACTCTTGTATGGTAATGAGAACATTGACATTCCTAGACTCAAAGTGCCCCACTACGGCATGAAAACGCGCAGCTTTGTGCTCGTGCCTTTAGCCGCAATTGCACCGGATCTGATTCTGCCGTGCAACACTGCCATCGACAGTCTTATCGATACAAAAATGTTGGCCGAGTTACAACAACTGGGCATTGATCATTGAAGTCCGTCCTCAGTTAGCTTATAACACCACTTCTATTTGGTTTGAAGATCATCCATATGTCTAAAATTACTAGCTCAACCCTGTTGAAATACAAACAGGAAGGTAGAAAATTCACGGCACTGACAGCCTATGATGCCAGTTTTGCCAGCGCGTTCGATAGCGAAGGTGTCGATGTGCTGCTGGTCGGCGATTCTTTGGGAATGGTTCTCCAAGGCCATGACGATACCCTGCCCGTCACTACTGCAGAAATCGCTTACCATACTCGCTGTGTTCGTCGCGGTATCGAACGTGCCCTGCTGATCGCCGATATGCCCTTTATGAGTTACGCCACGCCAGAACAAGCCATGGTCAACGCCACTGAGTTAATGCAAGCTGGCGCGAACATGGTCAAAGTCGAAGGCGGCCACTGGTTACTCGAAACCGTCACTAAGCTCACCGAACGCGGTATTCCTGTGTGTGCCCACTTAGGCTTAACGCCTCAGTCGGTTCATGTGTTTGGTGGTTTTAAAGTGCAAGGCCGCGATGCCGAAAATGCCCAGCGCATCCTCGACGAAGCTAAGGCTTTAGAAGCCGCGGGGGCTCAACTACTCGTAGTGGAATGTATCCCTGCGCCTCTCGCTGCGGCGATCACTCAAGCCTTAACGATTCCAGTCATTGGAATTGGCGCAGGCGCATCGACCGACGGTCAAATCTTGGTGATGCATGATGTGTTAGGTATTTCAAGTGGTTACATTCCACGTTTCTCGAAAAACTACCTAAAACAAACCGGTGAAATTCGTTCTGCGGTACGTGCTTATATCGACGAAGTTGCCCAAGGAACTTTTCCTGGCGAAGAACACACTTTTAACAAATAACAGATTTATGCAAGGTAAGGCTCAATGATCACTAGCGCCCATATTGATGATATTCGCACTCAAGTGCGTGCATGGCGTGCCAAGGGCGAGACTGTCGCTTTTGTGCCGACCATGGGCAATCTCCATCGGGGACACATCACCTTAGTGAAAGAAGCGGCTAAACGTTGTGATCATGTGGTGGTATCGATTTTCGTCAATCCAATGCAATTTGGTCAGAACGAAGATCTCGATGCCTACCCACGCACACTCGCCGCCGACAGCGAAGCCCTCACCGCCGCTGGCGCTGAGTTGCTGTTTACCCCAACGCCAGCCGTGATGTATCCCAAGGGCTTAGCGCAACAAACCTATGTTGAAGTGCCAGGTATTTCAGATCTGCTCTGCGGCGCTAGCCGTCCGGGGCATTTTCGTGGCGTTGCGACAATCGTCTGTAAACTATTCAACATAGTACAGCCCGATGTGGCACTCTTTGGCAATAAAGACTATCAACAGCTATTAGTCATTGAAACTATGGTTGAAGACTTGTCATTACCGATTGAGATTATCGGTGTTGATACCATACGTGAGGACTCAGGTTTAGCCATGAGTTCGCGCAATGGTTATCTCACCACCGCAGAAAAAGCCGCGGCACCAGCGTTAAAACAGGCAATAGATGCTATGGCTGCAGGGATCAAACAAGGTCAGAGTGTTGATGCTGTCACCGAGCAAGCGAAAATCAGTTTAGTGGCGGCGGGCTTTACGCCGGATTATCTGGAAATTCGTCATGCCCACACGCTTGAGAAAGCGCAGAGCCAAGACCAAACCTTAGTCATTTTGGCCGCCGCCTATATAGGTAAAGCGCGACTTATCGACAACTTAAGGTTCGATCGCTAATCTCTTAAGCGTTATCAATAAATAAAAAGGAGCAGTCGCTCCTTTTTATTTACCTAATGCTCGACCAGAAGCTATTTTCTTCTTTAGAATCAATCCAAGCGCCAAAAATTTGAAGCGTCAAAAAACTGGTTTTATCCCTAAATTTACGCCATAGTATGATGCAGATGTTAACTTAAGGTAAATGATTAGCGGCAGACATTGACGAGTGAATTTGACCTTATAATGATGTATGGCTAATCCTTTAATTTATTGGGCTTAACAGCCCGTCGACCTAACAATAAACGGTTAAAAAGGCATAATAATATAAACGTCATAATCACTATTTATCATGCTTAATCAAACAATTAAATCATAATAGCTATGCAAGTGTACAAAGGATTTGTGGCCTCATGGCAAGACTGATACTCACCCTAATTTGTGTTATTTTGCCCACTGCAATACAGGCAAATACCATTTATAAATGCCGTAAAGATGACAAAATTGTCTTTAGCCAAACCGCTTGCCCGCAGGAATTTAGCCAACATAAAATCGAATACCAGTTAGGGATAACGACTGAAGTAGACTCTGATAAAAGGGATATTCCTGTCGATCCCTTACACACTCTACTGAATAGTCGAACCATTTCTAAAGAAAAATTATTGCAGTTACTCGATGGCGAGATATATCGTCTTAAGCAGGAAAATAGCTATTTTGAAATTCTGCGCGCCAGTGAATTGCAAAAATTAGAACGTAAACGTTATTGGCAAAATAAAGAGAAAACCGATCCTGAATACATTAACGAAATGGACGATATCAATACTCGCTTCAATGCGTTAACTGTGAGTAATAACAGTGCGATGCAACAACTGAAAGACCGTAAAAGCCAAATCAGTACCGAAGCATTCCATGAAGAGTTAAAAGAACCAGAAAAGCACTGATCTCGCATAAAACAGTAGTATTAATCTTCTCTCTACCCCATTAAGGAATTCAATCATAATAATGGTTAATTTTCCGCTCACAGTAATGTCCCTTTGTTTAACCTAGAATTCATTACCTCAAGGACAAGAAGCCTGTTGTTGCAAAGGGTAAATGACATAGGTTGCTACAGTTAATTAAACTCCTCACCAGTTTCTCGCTGGCACAAACGCATACTTTTTTATCAAGAAAATGCAAACGCGATAGTCGATGTATTTCCCTTCACTTGTTATTGCATTGTTTAAAAATCAAATACTCGCTTCACAACAAATACGACTTAACTACTAGGACAACTAGACTAGACCCCTTAAATAAAAACACGTCAATAAACATATAAAATCTATTTAATCAATACGATATAAATACAGCTATCATTTACCTTCCGTTAATCCTTTCTAGAATAAATACCCGTTTGGCCAATTGCGACATATTAACGGGACTCGTATCTTCAGGTCTGAATTTGGGATGCAAGTTGCTTTAAGCAGCCCAAGATATTTGATGCAAGGAGTCACCCGTGCCAAATACCTCTATACGCTTTTTGGTGCCGCTGATCTTGCTCTGTAGTTGTATGACTTCAGCACAAGAGCTGAATGTCAACGAGTTACCCGTAACCCTTCAGGCATTACTGGAACGTTCCGGTCGCGATAACCTTATCGAGCTGGTTCAACAAGGCACTGCCAACCAAGGATTACTGTTCCAGTCAGGCAGCGATAACAAGGCCGATGTAACACAAGTAGGCAATGATAACGATGCGCTAATCACACAGATTGGTTCAAACAATGAAGTCCAACTACTGCAAGTCGGCAGTCAAAATACGGCTTCAGTGACACAAATTGGCAATGACAATCTCGTGCAACTGAACCAACTAGGAAGCGGCAACTTTTCGATTCAACAGATTGCGGACGGTGCTGCAATCTCAATAACTCAATATTAAACAGGGAGCGTCACATGAAATCACAAGCTAAAAAATCACTTATTGCTTTGGCCATTGCAACAGGTTTAAGCGGTCAAGCTTTTGCTGCCAGTACAGTGAGCGAAATTAGCGTAGTACAGTCAGGCCAAGCCCAAGACACTTTAGTCTCACAAACGGGTGGCCTTAACGCCGCAGCGGTTGTACAAACAGGTAGAGATCAAACCGCAACCGTCATCCAAGACGGTGTGTGGCATGAAGCGGCTATTAATTCAACGGGTGATGATAACAAGGTCCAAATAACGCAACAAGTTGACTGGCATGTGGCAAGTGCAAATGTTGTAGGTGACAACAACAATGTAAATGTGTCGCAAGATGGTTTCTTTAACCAAAGCAGTAGCGATGTTACTGGCAACGATAACACGGTATTCGTTAACCAATTAGGCGAAGTCAACGAAAGCCAAGTTGAAATCACTGGCGCTGAAAACAGCGTGTTTGTTGAGCAAGAAGGCGACGCAAACTTTGCAGTATTCCGCGTTGAAGGCAGCAACAACGACGGTAAAATCACACAAATCGGTGACAACAACCAAGCGGGTTTAATTGCCCTTGATTTAACCGCTAACGTGGGTAACAACAACGACGTTTCTGTTAATCAAGCGGGTAACAATAACTTTGGCGCAGCGAAAGGTATTGCAGGTAATGACAACACAGTAGACATGGTCCAAAAAGGTGATAACCATGTTGGCTTCGTTTACGCACTGGCCGGCAGCGAAAACGATATTTCAATGGATCAAAAAGGTAACGGCAACACGGCTTATCTTGCTATGACAACGGGTGATGACAACAGTGTCGATATTACCCAAAATGGCAGCAGCAACACTATCGGTGATACTTTAGTGGCAGATATCCAAGGTGATGATAACGATATTACTATCACTCAAAAAGGCGATGTCAACGGTGCAGAGTTCCAAGTATGGGGCGATAGCAACGACGTTGACTTGAAACAAAAAGGCGATGCGAACTTCGCAACCTTTGGTGCATACGGTGCAGATAATGACTTCGATTTATCTTCTAAAGGCGATAACAACGAAATCATTGCTTTCGCTGATGGTCAAGATAACAGTATTGAAGTTAGCCAAGAAGGTGATGAGAACTTTGCTTATGTAGATGCCGTGGGTAACGATAACGAAGTTGATGTTGAGCAAGATGGCGCTGAGAACGAAACATTAATTTCTGTTGCTGGCAACAACAATGCCGATGTCAGCGCACTTCAAAGTGGCGATCTTAACGTTATTGACCTGATTATTGAAGGTGATGAAAACACCGCGCAAATTACTCAATCAGGTAACGGTAACTGGGTAGGCGGCGATAGCGACACTTCATTTGCATCAAATTCATTTGGCGTTAGCGGTGACAATAACAGCCTGTCAATCACTCAAACGGGTAATGACAACTTAGTGTTAGGTTCTCAAGCGGGCACTAACAACAGCATCAACGTGAACCAATCAGGCAATATGAACGTTGCCACTGTAGTGCAATACTAGTCAATACTGTTAAACCACCACAGCTAAACTCTTTAGTGGTGGTTTATAAAAAGGGTATTAAACAAAAAGCGGGAATGTTTAAATAAACATTCCCGCTTTTCTATGTTGATATGCTAGTAATCATTAACATTAACCACTCAAAGCGAAAAACTAACGACCAATATCTTTAACTGACTAACTGCACAGCTCAAAGTGAGTTTGATAGGTTTGCGCCCAACGTAAAAGCTCAACCCGATTACGAGACTGGGTCTTGCGGAAAATAGAAGAAATATGCGCCTTCACTGTATGTTCGCTGATACATAACCTATGAGCGATTTCTTTATTCCTCGCACCACTCGATACGAATTGAATGATAGTGCGTTCACGGGATGTCAGCATCTGCAGCATAGCCACAGTATCAGAGGGCATTTCATTATTACCTTCTAACTTTTGTACGACACGGCGAAACATTTTGCTTAGCAAAGTTCTATCGTACCAAAGTTCCTCTGCCACCATTTTACGTAAACCCGTTAACATCAGATCCATACGTTGATCGGCAAATAAAATACCTCGAATGCCGAGCAACATTGCAGATTCTTGGTCTAAGGAGTCTCGCTCAACTTGATACAGCGCCACAGGAAAATGTGACACTAATCGCGAAGCTAACAGAGGTATCCCTTTGTTATCTAATGCAGAACCTTTTTGGGTGATCAGATAAAAACTACGGCGACTCTTGTCTAAATCCAGTTCTGCCGCATGCTTTACTATACGCGTTTTCAAACCTATGGATTCAGCGAGTAACGCTAAATGACATGGCGCGGCCATTTGGTGTAAAAAAACCAATTCATTAATTGTGCTCAATGACTCTCCTCCCTGAAAAGTATTCTCTATTGCAAAATGGTATGTTTGACTCGTCTTTTTAGTTAGATGTTTTCAACATTCCATTAACCTAGTTAATTCTGACTAGTTAACGATTGAAAAACATCACCCAAATGTACTATTCCCTATTTAATGCTAGTAGGTTCGACTAACTCACCACAATAAAATGGAATAACAGTCAAAAATACCGTTTTACTTGGCCAACGCCCAGCACCTAATACTTTCCAACTATGACGTTATAAACCCAAAGTTGCAACACAAAGAAAACACAATAACAACACTAAAGTATGACAACTCAATGTCATCACACTCACACCATATATTTCAGGGAAGAAAGTCTTACAACTCGAACAGAGAGCATCACCCACTTTTAGCCGCTAAATCCTCTGCTTGAGTCTCGCGATTTGTTTATCTTGAAAACGAGACAGTAAAGCTAACGCGACAATTGCACCAATGAGGGCAAGAAACATGTCAGATTGGGTATCCCATACATAGCCTTGAGTCCCTAAAAAGGCTTCAGCCCCTTCGCCAGTTGCCACGGCAACCCACCATTCGATCAGTTCATAAAACGCCGAAAAAGCGAGTACAAAACAAGTGGCAAGAAACGCACACCAAGCCCCAGGTTTAACAGCTTGATTACGCAACATAATTTCACGGGCGAGCATGGCTGGGATAAAACCTTGCGCAAAATGACCCACTTTATCGTAATTATTACGTTCTGAACCCATCCAATCGGCAATCGTGTCGAATAACGGCACTTCAGCGTAAGTATAATGAGCGCCTACAAACAACACACAGCAGTGTATTAAGACGAGAAAATACACTAAAGGTGTCAGTGGAAAACGTTTGCGAGTAAAGAATAAAATCGGTACAGCAATCAATGCAGGCAAGGCTTCGAGCCACCACGTGAAAGGATCTGCGGGTTTTATCGCCGACCACACCAAAACTGAGAGGTAAATACCGCACCATGCGATTTTGTTATTCAATGTTTCTTCCTCTTATGCGATATTGTTCTAAATTTAGAATATTAACTTTAGCCATCTAGCCCTCCACACTGAGCAAAAAAAGTGTTACTTTGGTGGGTGAAGGTTGTGAGCATATCATAAGAAACATTTCTATTAATTAGAGGGTACCCATATCATGGCGAAACATTCGCTGGACAAGGATAAGATCAAGATCCTGCTGTTGGAAGGCGTCCACCAATCTGCGGTCGATGTATTTGAACGTGCGGGATACACCAATATCGAATACCACAAAGCTTCCTTAAGCGATGAAGCCTTACTTGAGTCCATTAAAGATGCGCATTTTGTGGGACTTCGTTCGCGTACCCAATTAACTGCTGAGGTGCTGAAACGTGCCGAGAAGTTAATCGCGATAGGATGTTTCTGTATTGGAACCAACCAAGTCGACCTTGCCACCGCCGAATCCCTTGGTATCCCAGTATTTAACGCTCCCTTCTCAAACACTCGCAGTGTTGCAGAACTCGTGATTGGCGAAATCATTATGTTGATGCGGGGTATCCCTGAACGCAACGCTATCGCTCACCGTGGCGGCTGGATGAAAACCGCAGCTGGCAGCTATGAAGTGCGTGGTAAAACCTTAGGTGTGATTGGTTACGGCCATATTGGTACTCAGCTTGGCATTCTGGCGGAAACCTTAGGTATGCGCGTCGTGTTCTTCGATATCGAAGACAAACTGCCACTAGGTAACGCACAACAAGTCCATTCGTTGGAACTCCTATTAGCACAAGCTGATGTAGTAAGCTTACATGTCCCTGAAACTCCACAAACAAAAGACATGATAGGCGCTGCCGAGTTTGCAGCAATGAAAAAGGGCAGCATCTTTATCAACGCATCACGCGGTACTGTAGTCGATATTGAAGCTTTAACCGTTGCGTTAAAAGAACGTCACCTCGCAGGTGCAGCAATCGATGTATTCCCCGTTGAACCACAATCGAATGACGATGAATTTATCAGTCCTCTACGCGGTTTAGACAATGTTCTACTCACGCCGCATGTGGGCGGTAGCACGGCCGAAGCCCAAGAAAACATTGGTATCGAAGTCGCGGGTAAGCTCGCTAAATACTCAGACAACGGCTCAACCGTTTCTGCGGTTAACTTCCCTGAAGTGTCATTACCAACACATAAAGGCACCTCGCGCTTGCTGCATATTCACCAAAACCGTCCGGGCGTGTTGATCAAGATCAACCAAGCCTTCTCGGAAAAAGGCATCAACATCGCCGCCCAATATTTGCAGACCACCGCAGAAATTGGTTATGTCGTGATGGAAGTAGACACAACTCAAGCGGAAGAAGCCTTAGTTGAACTCAAAGCCATTGAAGGTACATTGCGTACTCGCGTGCTGTTTTAAACTTTAAACTCCACTCGCTTTAAGCCTATCGACTAAAGCACACATATTAAGGCGCACAGATCATTCACAGATATGTGCGCCTTATGCTTTTGAGCCAACTGGAATTCCGTTACAATCTAGCCTCTCACATCGTCTTCATTTTCAGGATCTCGCTATGACTATTTCAGTTTCTACGCCCCATTGGGATCTGGACGCTACCTTGCCTCCACTTATGCTTGCCAACTTATCTCATTTGGGCCTCATCAAAGTCGTTGGAGAACAAGGCCGCAGTTTTATCCATGGCCAAGTGACCACAGACATCAGCTCATTGGCCACAGATCAATGGCGCTGGGGCGCCCATTGCGATCCTAAAGGTAAAATGCTGGCCAGTTTCAGAACCTTTGCCATTCAAGATGCACTCTTTATGTTGATGCCAAAGGATGCCATCGAAGTCGATTTACCCCAGTTACAAAAATATGCCGTTTTTAGTAAAGCCACCCTAAGCAATGCATCCGCTGAGTGGACTCTGCTCGGGGTTGCCGGTGAACAGGCAAGCCAATTCGTGAACAAACATTTTGGTGACATTCAGCAAGAGCTCACACTCATTGAAAATGGTGCGATTTTAAAAGACGCTGAACGTTTTATTTTAGTATTAACACCAGATGCCGCAGCGGCTTTAGTTGCGCAATCGGAACTGAGTGTATTTGACGCCAGTGCATGGCAAGCGTTAGAGATTGCAGCAGGTTACCCCAACCTTGCCGCCAGCCATGCCAGTCAGTACGTACCGCAGATGTGTAATCTACAAGCGGTTAACGGTATCAGCTTCAATAAGGGCTGTTACATGGGACAAGAAACCATAGCGCGAATGAAATATCGCGGTGGTAATAAACGCGCCCTGTATATTTTGCGCGGTCACACCAATCTTCAAATCAACCTAGCATCAGGCCTTGAAATCGCGATGGAAGACAGTTTTCGCCGTGGCGGTCAAATCATTGAGTTTGTACAGCGCGGCAACCAAGTCTTGTTAACCGCCGTACTTCCTAATGACACGGCTAATGATACTCAACTACGTTTTGCCGACGATGAACAATCACATTTAACGATCCAAGCCCTACCCTACTCATTAGATGAAGCGTAATGCTTTGATTTAATATGATTAATATAAAATATTGAAGCAGAATAAAGGCGCCAATGGCGCCTTTATCTTAGTCAATGCACTTCGAGCATCAATTTTCTAAATAAGTATCTCGAATGGCAATTGCTTCTGGCAGGATTTGCTTGAACTCCTCCACCAGCTTAGGATCGAAATGTTTTCCCGCTTGATTTTCAAATAGCTCCATAGTTGCTTCAATCGTCCAAGCCTGCTTGTAAGGCCGTTGCGAAGTCAGCGCATCGAACACATCAGCAATCGCGGTGATACGCCCTTCAAGGGGAATTTCTTCACCTACCAAGCCATTGGGGTAACCTGAACCATCCCACTTCTCATGGTGAGTTAAGGCGATACGACGGGCCATTTGCAATAACGGATCGCTATGTTCACCAATAATTTCTGCACCTATGGCGGCGTGCTGCTGCATAATTTCCCATTCCTGCGCATCAAGTTTCCCAGGCTTTTTCAGCACAGCATCGGGCGTACCGATTTTACCAATATCGTGCATAGGCGCCGCGTTAAAAATCAAGTCACAAAAGGTTGTCGGTAAGCCGAGCTTTATCGCTAAAATGCGGGCGTAATGACTCATGCGCACAACATGTAGACCTGTCTCGTTGTCTTTGTATTCAGCGGCACGGCCAAGACGACGGATAATCTCGAAACGGGTTTCTTCTAATTCGTGAGTACGAACTTTAACTTGTTGTTCGAGTAGACGTTTTTGATCATAGAGCGCAAGATGCGTTTTAACTCGCGCTTTAACGACAGGCGCACTGACAGGCTTAGTAATGTAATCCACCGCGCCCAATGCAAAACCTTGGGCTTCATCAGCAATTTCAGATAAGGCGGTCACGAAGATCACCGGAATATGGCTGGTCAGCGGCTCTTGCTTTAGCAGCTTGCAGACTTCATAGCCATTCATACCAGGCATCATGACATCGAGAAGAATCAAGTCAGGCCGCGATTTTGTCACTAACGCTAATGCCCTTGGCCCATCGATCGCCACTTTGACTTTATAATCATCACCTAGAATACCAATCAAAATATCAATATTCTCAGGTGTATCATCGACGACTAATATTGTTGCTTTTTCCATTAACAACTCCACTCAATGTCAGGCATTATAAATTCGCGCTACCGCTTTCTATCCTAACTGTGTAATCACATCGTCAATTAAGTCGATTGCCTCATCAAACTGATACTGGTTAATCATAGATAAAGCGGGGCTTAATGTTTGCCACATTGCACTACTCACCTTCGGCTTTAACGCATCAATTTTTGCCACAGCACTGGCATCGGCTTCATCTAGATTCTGACGTAAGACCCGTAATGCGGCTCTCAAGTCCTCATCTGATAGCAAGTCCACCGCTTGAGGCTCGGCTTGATTCACCGCTGCTGGTTTGGCGTGTTCAATCGCATCACAGATAGAGGCCACTAGCGGTTGAATTTGAACTAACTCATCTTCATAGGGCGCTTTCTCTGTTAAATGCAACTCAAGCAAACGCGCTAATTCCACCAATTTTGCCGAACTTAAATTACCCGCTAAGCCTTTAAGGGTGTGGGCGATACGCACGGCATCGTCGACTTGATTCGCCGCGATGGCTTTGCGAACCTGCTCCACCACATTACGTTGACTGCTCACGAAACGATCAAAGATTCGTTGATAAAGACGCGTCGAATGCTGCACCAGTTGCAAACCTCTATCAATATCCAACTCAGGGTGTTCTGGCCACTTGAGCAATACCGTTTTATCAGCGCCATTGCTGACTTCCCCCTGTGCGCTGGACGAAGTTAACTGAGTTGAGGCTTCCGCCCTTATCGCAGCAGAAATTCCAGAAGATCCGAGGTATTTCAATAGGGTTTGATAGAGCACATTCACTTCTATGGGCTTGGCAATATGGTCATTCATCCCTGCCCTAAGACACATATCTCTATCACCAGCCATCGCATTAGCAGTCATAGCGACGACAGGTAAATTTGCCAACTCAGGCCTTTTCCTTATCGCTTTAGTGGCTTGATAACCATCCATCACCGGCATTTGGCAGTCCATCAACACTAGATCGAAATGCTGTTGAGATAGCTTATCTAAGGCGATTTGGCCATTGGTCGCTATGGATAAAATAATCCCCACTTGCTCTAAAAACTCGCTGGCGACTTCGAGATTCATCTCGTTATCTTCCACTAATAAGATACGTTTCCCTTGAAGCGGCAATAATAACTGCGGCGCCAGCTCTTCAGTGCGGCGTCTCACTGGCAATATGCCTTCACGGCCAATCGCATTCATTATGCCATCGAGCATGCGTGAGGCGCTGATGGGTTTACTGATGTACCCCGCCAGTGCTAATTGCTCAATTTGAGTGATAAATTCATGATTAGCATGGGCGGATACCATCAAGATCTTAGGCTGAGACTTAGCCTGTAGTTGGATCTGACGAGCGGTTTCTAACCCGTCCATATTGGGCATTTTCCAATCGATTAATGCCACTTCATAGGTCTGCAGTAAACAGCGGCTTATTGCTTCTTCACCTGAACGAACCGTATCGACTCTAAAGCCCATACTTTCGAGCGTTGTACGCATTATGTCTCTGGCGGTCGCGTTATCATCTACCACCAGCACAGACATGCCCTCAAGCTCTTGCTCAAGCACTAATTTTTGGCCCTCGGAAATTTGTAACTTCACAGTGAAATAGAAGGTGCTACCATGACCAAATTGACTTTCGACACCAATATTGCCCCCCATGAGTTCAACGAGTTGCTTGCAAATAGCCAAGCCTAAGCCTGTACCACCGTATTTACGGGTGGTTGAAGTATCCGCTTGGGTAAAGGATTTAAATAATTTTGCTTGCTGCTGCTCAGTTAAGCCTATGCCGCTGTCACGCACGCTAAAACGCAGCACGACATCATCATCTTGCTGCTCAACTAAGCTTAGCGACAATAACACCTCACCCCGTTCGGTGAACTTAATGGCGTTATTCATCAGATTAATCAACACTTGCCCTAATCGCAGCGAATCCCCTAACAGATAACGAGGCACGTTGGGCGCAACGGCAAACAATAATTCAATCTGTTTGTGGGCGGCTTTCTCAGAAAACATATCGCTGAGATCTTCCAACATAGTGTCGAGCTGAAATGGCACAGATTCTATGTCGAGCTTACCCGCTTCAATCTTAGAGAAATCCAGAATATCATTGATAATTGATAGTAAAGACTGCGATGCCCGCTCAATCTTCTCTACATAATTTTTCTGTTTTTGATCAAGCTCAGTCTGCAAGCACAGCTGCGACATGCCGATAATGGCGTTCATCGGGGTGCGTATTTCATGGGACATATTAGCCAAGAAGTCACCTTTGGCTTTACTGGCGGCATCGGCTTGCTCTTTGGCAAGTAACAGTTCATCGGAGAGCAATTTAAGCTCTGTCATATCGACCATGCTGATCACAGCCGATTCAAATTGTCCTTGGGCATCTAACAATGCCGACACATTGACCGTCATCCATAAAGGCGCACCAGAAGGACGAATAAAACTGCGCTCGCCGCGATAATGATCAATCTTACCTTCAACCAACTCCTGAAATTGCGCCTTGGCAATAAGCTTATCTTGCGCGCTAAGGACCTCAAAAATTGCGGTATTGCGTAAACTCTCCCGTGACCGCGCCATATCGGCACAGAATTGGTCATTACAATCTAAGATAACGCCTTTAACATCCACATTGACGATACCAATGGTCGCACCATCGAACAGTGCCTTAAAGTGCGCTTCACTGAGGGCTAACTCTTGTTCTATGCTCTTGCGTTGGGTGATGTCCATTACATACCCATTCCAAGTAATAGCGCCATCCTCTTCAACATGGCCGCTCGCACCCGCCTCCATCCAACGTATGCTGCCATTGGGATGGCGATAACGAAACTCGCGGATCCATTGAAACCTATCTTCACTCTTACCCGAAAGTGCCCGCACGACATCCGGCCTTTCGTCATCAAAAATCCGCTCAGCGATGATGTCAAAATTACTAATAAGATCATCACGATGTAGACCCAGCATTTTCATTGCCGCACCAGAGAGAAAGGTAAATCTGCGATCAGTAGGCGAGTGCCACAACAATTGGTACACGGTACAAGGAATAGACTCTGTAATATTGGTCAATTGCAGGCGCGAAGCCTCCAACTGCCCTATAGCAAGCTTACTCTCTGTGATGTCATCAATACTGCCGTCGAACCAAAGTGGAACGCCCTCTTCGGTATAACTTGCCTTACCTTTCTCATGCACCCAGCGCACACTGCCATCGCGATGGCGGATACGATATTCCACTTCAAAGGTAGCTTGAAGTGCGAGTGCTTTATCCATTTCCTGCAGGCAGAAGCCCCGATCTTCCTCGATGATCAAAGAGATATAAGTACGATTCTGATTATTGATAAATTGGCTTGCGGCATATCCCGTAATTTCACCAATATTGTCACTGATATATTCCATTACCCAAATATCGCCAATACGTAAACGATATACGGCGCTAGGGATATTGGAGACCAATCCACGAAAACGCTCCTCACTCTCCCGAATTTTAAGTTCAACCGCAATTTTATCCGTCATATCGCGAATCGAAGCTGCAACTTGCTTTTGTCCATCCGCATCCGCAGGGAGCATACTCAGCGCAATTTCCGCAATAAATTCATTACCATCGGCTTTTAAAGCCCGAACATGACGCGCATTTGCCATGCCTCTATCGCGGCCTTCGCGAAGGAATTGTTGTCGCTCAAGAACATGTCGGGTTCCCAATTCTTGTGGCAGTAACTGCTCAACTTTCAAACCCAACATAGCCCCTGTATCAAATCCAAAAAGCTGCTGGCAACGACTGTTAGTAAAAACGATTAACCCCTGTTGGTCGACAATCAACATGGCCTCAGGCGCAGCCTCAAGCACGGCATTTGACCAAGCCGCCGCCGAAAACTGCTCAGTAACATCGGTAAATAACATTTCCACCGACATTAACTCACCAGTATCTGATAATAATGGCTGCATAAAGACATCGAGCCTTCTTAAATACCCTTTTTCATCCAGCATTTCCACTTGATGCGAAGGCACATTCTGGCCCTTTAAGGCTAAATCGGTATATTCCCAATTCTTCTCATTGAGGGGATTAGCCGAGAAGAGCCTTTGATATTTGCGCTTGAGCAAATCAGGGGAGATCCCCAGCACCTTAGTTACCCCCTCACTAACCTGGGCGAGTTGGCCATTAGGTTCGAGGGAACAATAGAAAGATTTATCACTCATACCATCAATTAGGCGCGCAAAGCGATTACCGCGGGAATCAAGAATGGCTTGTTCACGTTCTGCAAGTAATTCCGCCATTTGATTGAAGGTATTACTCAGCGTCACAATCTCACTTACGGCACCTTTAGGTACAATAAGCTGCTGAGTTTTACCCTGTCCAAAGGACAAGATACCCGACTCGAGTAGCTCTAACGGCCGAGTTAACCGTTTCGCCGCCAGATAACAAGTCAGCAATAATAAGAGGGTTAATAAGCTTAAATTGAGGATGATAGATGCCAGATCATCAAGCAGAGAGTTGAATAAATCTTGTTCTGGCGCTAATACAATCACACGCCACTTTAAATGCGGTACAGTCGCAATACTCGCAAGATAAACAACATCTTGGTTATCGACAAACCTTGCTTGACCATCAAGCCTTTTATCCTGTAGCGTCCAAAAATCGGCATTTTTATCTTTATTCTTATCGAGCCACTGGGCTGAAGTCGTTGCCAGTACTTTTTCTTTATCTATATGATAAATCAGCCGCCCTTGATCGTCTAAAACCACCAGACGATTTGGTGCAATCCCCAATTGTTTTGGCAATCCATCTAAAGCTAAATCAACCGTGGCGACCCCAAAATAATTGTCTACCTCACCAAAAGGAGCTGAATAGGTCAACATCAGAATATTTCCCGCCCCCTCATCAAAGTATGCCTTTGACCAATAACCGTTCGCTTGATTGATAGCCTTGCTCCACCAATCCCAAGTGCCATCGGTATAGTCGTAGCCTTCAGCGCCAATATCGAGATAATGGAGATCGTCGCTGCCACTGGTGTCGCGGTAAACATAGGGAGAAAAGAGCTTGCGATTAGGAAAGGTGTTCGGTTTAAATGCGACTGCGGAGCCAAAAAAATCAGGATTACGTTTGACTCGATTCATCAAGACACTTTTAACACTCTCAGTGTCATTCATGTCTTCTTTACTTGACAAAAAACCAATAAAATCAGCAAGACCTTGGGTTTTGGCCTGCGCATGCTCGAGCAGAAACTGCAGACGAGAAGCCGAATGACTCGCCTCTTGTGTCAGGCTATGGTAAAGCCGATTCTCTGAGGAGATATAACTAAACCAAGCGTTTACACCATAGACACTCGCCATAATTAAAATGAGAGGCAAGGCTATGTGGGATAAAATCCTACTGCGAAAAGTACGAAGTTTACTTTTTTCCATGGTGTCGCCCTAAAGCCCCCGATTTTATAAGCACTGCATTTAAAAATAGCACTTATAAAGTAAACGAAGAATTTAGTGGCGACAATGTCAAAGTTAAAATAATGTGAAGTAATTTATTGTTTTAACAATACTAATAAGCCGTCTCTAAGAAGCCGTCTCTAAGGTTTGATTAGGTAAGATACGAGCAAAATAACTTTGGGTTTCGGCGATAATGATATGCCTCAAGCCCACAATGGCGATCAAGTTAGGGATAGCCATCAAACCATTAACCGTATCGGCCAACAACCAAATCACATCCAGTTTGATAAAAGCACCACCGGCAATCAGCACCAAAAACACCACTTGATACATGCGTAGCCCGCGCTCACCGACTAAGTAATACCAACAGCGTTCACCATAATAATGCCAGCCCAAAATCGTTGTAAACGCAAAACACACTAGCGCAATCGTCACCAAATACTGACCCACAAGCGCTGAACCTCCCAGAGTAAAAGCAGCACTCGTCATCGCGGCACCCGCAGTCTCACCACTCCATACCCCAGTGATAATCAGCACTAAGCCCGTCATAGTGCAAATGATAATAGTATCGAAGAAAGTACCCGTCATGCTGACGAGACCTTGCTCAACGGGTTCATTGGTCTTAGCGGCAGCGGCGGCAATGGGTGCACTACCAAGGCCAGATTCGTTCGAGAACACACCTCGGGCAATACCGATTTGAATAGCCTGTGCGACTGTTGCCCCTAAAAATCCTCCCGCTGCCGAGAGTGGCGTAAAGGCAGATTCAATCACTAAAGCTAAGGCGGGTAAAATCTGCTCAGAAAATCCGACTAAGATCCACACGCAGGCCAGCACATAACCAATCGACATCGCAGGCACAAGTTTTTGCGCCACATTTGAAATGCGCTTTACGCCACCCAAAGTGACTGCAGCAACTAACACAGTCAACACGGTCGCGGTCAACCAAGTCGGCACCTCAAAGGCAATAGTCAGTGCATCGCTGATGGCGTTAACCTGTGCAAAAGTACCGATACCGAAAAAGGCCACACCAACCCCAAAGAGAGCAAACAATTTCGCCATCCAAGGTAGACCAAGGCCGTGCTCGATATAATACATAGGGCCACCCGCAATCTGCCCACGAGCATCGGTGGTACGGTACTTTACCGCCAACATACACTCAGCATATTTAGTCGCCATGCCGAAAAATGCCGCCAGCCACATCCAAAATAACGCACCTGGCCCGCCCATTTTTATTGCCGTCGCCACGCCGACAATATTACCGGTACCGATAGTGGCGGACAGCGCCGTACAAAGCGCGGCAAAGGAAGATAAATCCCCATGACCTTTGGCGGGTTTAAACAACAATCCCATCGCCATCGGCAGACGAAATACTTGGATAAGCTTGAGACGCACAGTGAGGTAAACCCCTGTACCCACCAGCAAACAAAGGGTAATTGGGCCCCAGACGATGCCATTAATACTGGCAAGTAAAGCTTGAAAACTCATGATATTCCTCGAATATTAAACAACAAAATTAATAAACGGAGGAGGAAAAGAAATGGCTGTGACGCGCCGCAGTCGGACGCTATAGCGAACTATTTTGACCTAATCTCGGCCGAGAATCGCCTAAGCTGAACGCTAAAAGCGTAGCAAGCGAGAGCTCTACACGAGTGCTTTCAATAAGAGCAAAAGTGCTCCATCTCAAGCAAAAGAGTAAAAATAGCCCACGACGACAAACGACAGGGACTGTGCAGTCATCCTCTCCTCTGTCCTTTTGCCTGAGCGTTTCGCATCGCAGGTTATACAATAACACCACGACACTTTCGCCTTCGGCGCCACCTGATTGCACAATGAGTGCAACTGGTAGTCTCTCCAGAGGCTCGTCCAGTAACAGTCCACGCCTATCGGCACCTGAAAGAGTGCTTTGTTTTTATAAGAAGACTCGCTTCTGTAAAACCAAAGTTGCCTCGTCGGTGTGGGGTCAATTCCCCACTCTCCTGCTACCTTCATCCGAACGGATTGCTAGATTGAGACATACTCCCAAGCTAACAGGACGCACAGAATGCAACAAATGCGGCGTCAGCTCAAGCCGTTTGCTCACAGTTCGCAGAGGATTTAATCCAGTTGACTATTTTTACACCAAATGACGATTTATGTTTTGTTACCCCGTGGATGATCCTATTACAAGAAAAATCAGTATCTATCTGAATAGAAAATGCTTTATCTTGAACATAGAATGGCAATGCTAAATTACGGCCACTAAATAAGTTGCCACCGCAGTTTGAAACACTGCTTACCACACCCGCCGCCAATGGATATAAAGGAGTTGCTCAATGGCCGACGTCGCTAAGCTTAACCAAGTCACCAAAGGCTTTCGCGATGGTGAGCAATATCATCAAGTACTGCAAGCGGTTAATCTACAGATCCACAGAGGTGAAACCGTGGCGCTTACAGGTCCCAGCGGCAGCGGTAAGAGCACCTTGCTCAATCTAATTGCCGGTTTTGAAATGCCAGACTCGGGTGAAATCTTGCTAGAACAAGCGTCCACCTCTACTTGGCAAGATAAAGAGTGGAGCCGTTTCAGACGTAATTCCTTAGGTGTCGTGTTTCAGCAATTTAACTTACTCACGCCACTCAACGTGAAAGACAATATCGCCTTCTCCTTAAGTTTAACCGCGCAGCCATGGTCGCCTTGGTGTGACTATCTGGTTGAAAAACTAGGGCTCTTGCCATTACTTCACCGCCAAGTTGAAGCACTGTCAGGCGGTCAACAACAGCGTGTCGCCATCGCCCGCGCCTTAGCCCATAAACCGACCTTGCTACTGGCCGACGAACCTACGGGTAACTTAGATGATGTATCAGGCAAACAAGTAATGGCATTACTGTGTGAACTGGCACGGGAAAGCCAAACCAGTATCTTAATGGTCACCCACAGCGAAGAATGCGCCGCCTTTATGCAAAAACGTTGGCACTTATCCCAAGGTGCAGTCGCTATCTATGAACAATAAACCGTTCACTAAGGCGACTCCCACAGAACTTAAGCAAACAGAACTTAAACAGGCTGGGCTTAAGCAAACAAGGCTAAAGTTAACTTGGCTGAGGCTGACGTGGCTTAGCCTAAAGGTTTTTATCGCCCATTATCGCCATGCGCCTATACAAGCAGGTGCCATTCTGCTCGGTATCGCCTTGGCAGTGACTCTGCTGATTGGGGTTAAAGCAACCAACGACAATGCAGTGCGCAGTTATAGCGATGCGACTGAGTTACTGAGTCAACGCGCCGATGTGCTACTCACGCCGCCCCTAGGACAAAACACTTTAGATGAATCTGTCTATTTCGCCTTGAGACGAGCCGGATTAAGTCAGAGTCTCGCCGTCGTAAGTGGCAAAATCTCCGGTAAAAACGGTCAGTTCTGGCAACTGGAAGGCAGCGATTTGGTCGCCGCATTAACACTACAAAAATCGAGAAGTAACGCTTCGACTGACACACAATCAGCCACCTCGCCACAGATGAATGACTTACCGCTTGCCGATCTCCTCAACGGCGCAGCCACAGTAATCATGAGCCGCAGCCTAGCTGCCAAAGTGGCGCCCGACGGTAAACTTGTTTTAGAAAATAGCACCTTAGATGTCATTGTAATTGATGACAGTTTTGGTCTCGGCAGCGCCATCTTGACCGATATGTCCCTCGCCCAGCGATTACTAAACATGCAAGGCAGATTGAGCTATATCGCCATGTTCAGTGAGCGAGAAAACCTACCTAAACTAAAATCCCAACTCGACGCTTTAGGGATTACGCCGCAAAAGGCCAGCTTTAGCCAGCAAGATCAAGGCCAAGCGCTGATAGCGCTGACCCGCAGTTTTCACCTTAATCTTAATGCCATGAGCATGTTAGCCTTCGTTGTCGGCCTCTTTATCGCCTATAACGGTGTGCGCTACAGCCTAATGAAGCGGCAAAAATTGTTAGTACAGTTATTACAACAGGGAATTGAGCGCCGCGCCTTGATGACGGCACTGATGTTCGAATTAATTTTGTTAGTTGTCATAGGCTCAAGTCTGGGCTTTATCAGTGGTTTGCAACTCAGCCACTGGCTGCAACCTATGGTCGCCATGACCTTAGAGCAAATGTATGGCGCCCACTTACTCCCCGGTATTTGGCAATGGACTTGGCTTTTTGAGGCAATTGCCCTCACTTTAATTGCCGCGCTCGCCGCTTGCTTGCCCTTGTATTTAGATCTTACGCGCCAAGCATTGGCACAAGGGGCGAATCGTTATCAGCAAATGCAGGCACACCGCAAAACCCATAGCATTCAATTTGCCTTAGCCTGTGGCTTATTGACCTTAGCGGCGTTGCTGTTTCCCTTCAGCCAAAGCTATAACATCAGCTTAGTGTTGCTCGGTATCGTCGCTATCGCTATTCCCTTATTGTTACCACAATTATTGCATTGGGGCGTCAGTGCGTTAATGCCCTTGGCACGTCCTGGATTATGGCAATATCTTCTCGCCGAAACCCGTGAGCTTATTGCACCTCTTTCCCTTGCTATGATGGCGATCTTACTGGCGCTCAGTGCCAATGTGTCGATGAACACCCTCGTTGGAAGCTTCGAGCAAACCCTGCGAACTTGGCTAGAAACTCGCTTGCATGCCGATCTCTATATCCGCCCACCGAGCCAGCGTATCGACACTATTCAAACCCAATTGATACACGATCCTAGAGTCAGCGGTCTTTACCAGCAGTGGCAAATTGAAGCCCTGCTTTCACTGCCAGTTTCGACGGATAATCCGAGCGAGCAGACAATTCCGGTGAGCCTACTCAGCCGCGATGAATTTTCGACTCGGCACACCAGTGCGCTTAAGGAAAGCCTGCCCACATTGTGGCAATCCTACTTTAATGCACCCGTTGTATTGGTGAGCGAACCTCTTGCCATCAAATACCAATTACAGCTTGGTGATACTGTGTCATTGGATGTGCTCAAGAAAACAGGTAACAGCAAAGCCATTATTGGCGGCATTTATTATGACCACGGCAATACCCGAAACGAGGTCATTATCAGCCAGCCACTTTGGCAACGGGCCCATTTACCTGTACTGCCAGTCAGTTTAGCGGCAAGTTTTCACGGTAAAGAGCAAGGCAGTAGGATAAGTGAAGCAGAACTGGATCAACTACAAGTCCAACTGGCGACTGAGTTAGGTTTATCCCAAGCACAAATCTACAGCCAAACTAAGATTAAAACCCAAGCTATCGCTATGTTTAAACGCACTTTTTCCATTACCTTAGTGCTGAATAGTTTAACCTTGATTGTCGCCGCGATTGGCCTCTTTAGTGCCTGCTTAATGTTGACTCAGGCAAGGCAAGCGCCACTGGCACGGCTGTATTCCCTCGGCGTCAGTCGTAATGCTCTGCGCGGTATGGTGTTTATGCAGATGTTGATTGTGGTGCTGATCACTTGCCTGCTCGCTATGCCAACGGGCGCGCTACTAGGTTACCTGCTTATTAATAAGATCACCTTGCAAGCCTTTGGCTGGACGATAAAAATGATTTGGGATTGGCAAGCTTACGGCCATGCAATATTGATTGCCTTAACCACCTGCACCTTAGCCGTACTCTTACCGCTGTATTGGCAAACCCGCAAACCACTGGTCGCCAGTCTGCAACAGGAGACACTGTGATGAAGACACTCAGTATTATATGGGCAGTGGTTGGGTTAATGCTTATCGGCGGCTGTGACAAAACGCCATCGACTCAAAGCACTCAATCTAAATCCATGGCCAATGTGGTAGGGAAAAACTCGAATAATCAAGATGATTCGGCCTTTACCCCTGTCGTTCTCGGTTATAAATTTGAATTTCCGCGGGATCACTTAGCACATAACAGTTTTCGCCAAGAATGGTGGTATCTAACCGCGAATTTGACCACAGAAAAAGGTGAGCAACTCGGCGCTCAGTGGACGCAGTTTAGAGTCGCCCTGAAACCCACAACTCTGCAAACAATCGCTCCACAAATAATAGTTCCGCAAGTAACAGATGCAACGCCCAAAAGTGAATCCACTTGGGAGACTCAGCAGCTTTATTTAGCCCACAGTGCATTAACCTCGAGTAATGCTCACTTGGCCCACGAAAAGTGGTCACGCCGCCATAGCGAGTTTGCCGAGGTGAAATTAGATCCTTATCAAATCCGCCTCGATAACTGGCACTGGCAGAGCGAAACCAATGCACTCTTTCCCGCGACCTTAACGGTGGAGAATCCTGATTTTAGCTATCGACTTCAGCTGAATAGCCAAGCGCCACTGCAATACCAAGGCGTTAACGGCTATAGCCTTAAAAGTCGCGACGGCCAAGTGGCCTCTTACTATTACAGCCAACCCTTTATTGAAATTTCAGGTGAAATCAACCGCAATGGCAAAATGGAGCGAGTCACAGGCCAAGGCTGGCTCGACAGGGAATGGAGCTCGCAATTCCTCACTAAAACGCAACAGGGCTGGGATTGGTTCGCGCTCAGGTTAAATGATGGCTCGACGCTGATGTTGTTTCAGCTACGGGATCAGTCTCCGGCAGAGTCCGCAAAGAATGCACCTATCTCAGCATTTTATAGCGCCAGAAGAATGTTTGCCGATGGCACAGGGCGCAACATTAATTCCACTGACAATCCCAATGACATTCAGATGACGCCTCTTAGATGGCAACACACAGTCAATGGCGACTATCCCGTTAGCTGGCAAGTCAAAATCCCCAGCGAAAATATCGATCTCACTATCACCCCGCTCAATCCCAATAGCGCTATGCCATTATCAACGCCCTACTGGGAAGGCCCAGTGCATCTCTCTGGCAGCCATACAGGTACGGGTTATATGGAGCTAACGGGCTATTAACGTCTTATATATACTAAACAATGTGAATATAACTAATTATACCTAAATATGTTCTATCGCAGGATTTCGCAAACATTCACGTCAGCTATTGCTCTTACTCAGAAATTTTATAAACACCTGTAATTGGTAAAAAGTATAGGATTCGTATCTACACACTTGTGCTTCCGTTAATGTTCACGGGTTCCAGATATGCACAATAGTATTCTCCATAAATGTACTCCTCACTATGTCCTAGTGAGGACAGTGCTAACCGCTTAAATATCAAACTGGGAGTTAGATCACTCGCAAAACTTTGATCCGGATCGACTATCGCTTTCAATACCTCTTGTGAGGTATACCCACATTTATCATCAGGTCTAGACTCACCAGTATCAGTACTCGGTTGCTCTCCTTTTTAATATTAAGCAACCGAGTTAACAGCCACTACAGGTCAGCCCTTATGAGTCAGGAATACCACGTCACCAGCCTTGTGGTGCATGCCGCACCTAAAGTCTTACAGCAGGTTGAAGCCAATATCCGCTCATTAATCGGCGCCGATATTCATGCGGTTACGCCCGAGGGAAAATTGGTTGTCACCCTCGAA
Organism: Shewanella sp. M16; assembly: GCF_018224605.1. NCBI lineage: Bacteria > Pseudomonadati > Pseudomonadota > Gammaproteobacteria > Alteromonadales > Shewanellaceae > Shewanella > Shewanella sp. M16. Next base: position 117,024 of record NZ_JAGTUL010000014.1, read on the forward strand.
GGGAGTAGCCAAAGGGCGATACTCGACAATATTGAAGCCATCAATGCCCTGTCCGGCGTGTTATCTGCCAGTTTGATTTACCACCAAGTCGCACCTTTAGAACAAGAGAGTGAGGAAAGATTATGAGCATAAGCCGCCGCGAGTTTCTCAAGGCCAACGCAGCGGTTGCCGCCGCAACAGCCGTTGGTGTCACGCTTCCCATTAAAATGGTTGAAGCCGCCGAACAGCCAGACAATATCAAATGGGATAAAGCCCCTTGCCGCTTTTGCGGTGTGGGTTGTAGCGTATTAGTCGGCACCAAAGCGGGTAAAGTCGTTGCTACTAAGGGCGATCCTGAGAGTCCAGTCAACCGTGGCCTTAACTGTATTAAAGGTTATTTCCTATCAAAAATCATGTACGGCAAGGACAGATTAACAACGCCATTGCTGCGGATGAAAGACGGTAAATACCATAAAGAAGGTGAGTTCACCCCAGTCAGCTGGGATGTGGCCTTCGATACTATGGCCGCGAAATGGAAACACAGTCTAGCCACCAAAGGTCCGACGTCAGTGGGTATGTTTGGCTCCGGCCAATGGACTATTTGGGAAGGTTATGCCGCCTCTAAACTTCATAAAGCAGGTTTCCTTACCAACAACATAGATCCCAATGCGCGCCACTGCATGGCCTCAGCCGTAGGCGGCTTTATGCGCACCTTCGGTATCGATGAACCCATGGGTTGTTATGACGATTTAGAAGCCGCCGATCAGTTTGTGCTCTGGGGCGCAAACATGGCTGAGATGCACCCAATTCTGTGGGCACGAATATCCGATAGACGTTTAAGCAGTCCAACGTGCCGAGTGCATGTGCTGTCGACCTTTGAGAACCGCAGCTTCGATTTAGCCGATAACCCTATGGTGTTCCGCCCACAGTCGGACTTAGTGATCCTCAACTATATCGCCAATTACATTATTGAAAATAAAGCCGTTAATACCGACTTTGTCACCAAACACACTAAGTTTGCCCTTGGGGTAGATGATATCGGCTATGGCCTGCGTCCAGATCATCCATTAGAGAAAAAAGCTAAAAATCCAGGCAATGGTAAATCCACGCCCATTAGCTTTGACGAGTATGCCAAGTTTGTCAGCACTTATACGCTGGAATATGCCGCCAAGATGAGTGGCGTCGAGCCTGAGAAGCTGGATATTTTAGCCAAAGCCTATGCCGACCCTAACGTTAAAGTCATGAGTCTGTGGACCATGGGCATTAACCAACACGTTCGCGGCGTGTGGGCGAACAACATGCTTTACAACATCCATTTGCTCACGGGCAAAATTGCCACACCGGGTAACAGTCCATTCTCGTTAACCGGTCAACCTTCGGCTTGCGGTACTGCACGTGAAGTCGGTACTTTCGCCCATCGTTTACCCGCCGATATGGAAGTCACTAACGACAAACACCGCGCCATTACCGAAAAACTATGGCAAGTACCTGCTGGGACGATTCCCGCCAAACCTGGCTACCATGCCGTACTCCAGAGCCGTATGCTCAAAGATGGCAAGCTCAACTGCTACTGGACCATGTGTACCAATAATATGCAGGCTGGCCCTAACATCAACGATGAGATTTACCCTGGCTTTCGTAACCCAGAAAACTTTATCGTGGTTTCAGATCCTTATCCAACCATCACAGCTATGGCGGCAGATTTAATTTTGCCAACGGCAATGTGGGTCGAGAAAGAAGGAGCTTACGGCAACGCCGAGCGCCGTACTCATATGTGGCATCAACAAGTAAAAGCTCCAGAAGGCGCAACCTCAGATCTGTGGCAACTAGTCGAATTTTCGAAACGATTCAAAGTCTCCGAAGTCTGGCCAGCCGAACTGATAGCCAAACAACCGGAATACGCGGATAAAACCTTATATGAAGTGCTATTTGCCAATGGCGTGATCGACAAGTTCCCAACTTCCGATTGCAAAGCCGAATTAAACGATGAGAGTGAACACTTCGGTTTCTACCTGCAAAAAGGTATTTTCGAAGAATATGCAGCTTTCGGTCGTGGCCATGGCCATGATTTAGCCGACTTTGACCGTTACCACGAAACCCGCGGCCTACGCTGGCCAGTCGTTAATGGCAAAGAAACTCTGCGCCGTTTCGTTGAGGGGAGCGATCCTTATGTCAAAGCGGGTGAAGGCTTTAAATTCTATGGCAAGCCAGATGGCAAAGCGGTGATTTTCGCCCTGCCCTATGAGCCCGCCGCCGAAGAGCCGAATGAAGAATACGATTTGTGGATGTCGACTGGCCGCGTGCTGGAGCATTGGCACACTGGCTCAATGACAGCCCGCGTACCAGAGCTTTACCGTGCCTACCCCGACGCGCAGATTTTTATGCATCCAGAAGATGCGAAAGCTCGCGGCGTACAACGTGGTGACGAAGTCATAGTTGCCTCACCGCGCGGAGAAGTGAAAACCCGAGTTGAAACCAAAGGCCGTAACAAACCGCCACGCGGCGTAGTATTTATGCCTTTCTTCGATGCGCGCCAGTTAGTCAACAAACTGATATTGGATGCGACCGATCCCCTGTCAAAAGAAACTGACTTTAAAAAATGCCCAGTGAAAGTCTTCAAGGCGGAGAATAACCAATGAGAAAAATACTCACCTTAACTGCGTTACTCGTCGCCATTACCGGCTGTTCAGGCCAGCAAACCGACACCAACGTAGCACCAGTTAATATTCAATCCCTCGCAGGAAACATGGCGATCACCGACATTCGCCCAGCCGATGCCATGGCGATTTATCCTAGTCGCGGCACCGCCATTGAGCGCAGTTTTAGCGAGCAACCCCCGCTCATCCCACATAAGGACGATTACAAGATCACCTTAGATAAAAATGGCTGTTTAAGCTGCCATAGTTGGGACAAGGCAAAACGCATGAAAGCCACGCCAGTAGCTAAGTCCCACGTGATTGATGATAAAGGCACAGTTAACGGACATAACTATGCCTGTACTCAATGCCATGTCGCTCAGGCCGAAAACAAGCAACCACTCGTCGAGAATCAATTCTCCGGCAAGTAAATCTCCATCCCCTGCAAAGCCAAGCCACCCGAATTGATTAGGGTGGCTTTTTGCTATTTAAGCGTCCTATCCTAATGAGTTGGCTTTGCTATCAGTAGTGAAGTATTCGAGTGAATAAAATAGATAACTAAACGTCTATCGCTGGCTCAGCGTCCGTTGCTGAACAGTACTTTCATCAAGGAAGGGATTGAGCAGAAGTTAAAAAGGCAAAGTGAGAATCGAGGGAGATGAAAATAAGAGCAGAATCTAAAACACAGAAAAGTAAAAACCCAGCCTAGGCTGGGTTTACTTGTTGTTTTGCTTTATGCAAATCACCCGCTGGAGCCGTTTTAGTTACTTGCGCCGCTTTAGCGTTTTGCACATCTTTTGCCACAGGCATAGCCGCCTGCCACAAAGCACCTACCCACAGACTTGAACTTGATTTCATCGGTATTCCCCTGTTTTGTTAACAAGGTCAAAGTAATACTTAGGCTATCATTAGTAAAATGAATAAATTCCATAATATGGATTCCATTTGAGCATGAACATCCCAATCAAGACCTTACAGTGTTTTCTGACCTTAGTGGAAACTGAAAACTTTACCCGCGCCGCGCAGAAATGTTTTATCACCCAGCCGACACTAAGCAAAATAATCCAGAGACTTGAAGAAAGCCTTGGTGAAACCTTGCTGATCCGGAATAACCAAAAGGTTGAGTTAACTCAAGCTGGTCAGCTCTTTGAGCACAGTGCACGGGAAATACTCGGCCAATGGCATAGACTGCAGGAGGACATGAGTAACCTTAGCGGTCTCAAATCGGGGCGGTTGCGACTGGGTGTATGTCCTATGATGAGCAGTCTTATTATTGGTTTGCTCACTAGCTATCGTAAGCGTTATCCGGGAGTTGAACTACACATGTATGAGTACGGTGGATTCGGCTGCGAACAAGCATTGCTCAATAACAGTCTCGATATCGCCTTTACCGCGCTACCCACGACCCATGAGACAGAACTCGTCAACCAACCCCTGACTAAGTACCCTTTACTCGCATGCCTGCCTGAAGGACATCCCTTAGCCGAGAAAGACCACTTAAAATGGCAGGACTTCCAGCCCTATCCTTTTATCCTCTATAACGAAGACTTCTCCCTCGCTAAACTGATTAATCGCCTCAGTCGCAAAGCAGGTGTTCAACTCAATATTGCCTTTCGCAGCGGCCAGTGGGATTTCCTTGCCGCCATGGTCGAAGCCGATATGGGCGTCGCTATTTTACCTGAGCCTATCTGCAATCGATTAAGCACCAGTAAACTGGTCTTTAAACCTATGCAGCCCGCAATGACATGGGATCTGGCGCTTATTTGGCGCCAAAGTTTACCTTTAACACCGGCGGCCAAGGCCTTGCTCGAATTGAGTAAACAAAAAACTGAACGCTGAGAAAATAAAGCGAGAACTGACATTTTTTAAACAATGGGATACGAAACTTCGTCAGCCGTAGTGGGTGATTACAGTAGAATCTCTCCCATAAAAAAACCGCTGCGAGCCTAGAAGCCGACAGCGGTTTTTATTAGCTAACTAAATATTAGCCAAGATAAGTTAAGAATTACTTCTTAGCTTCAGCAGCTTTACGTTCTTTAACTTGAGCAACAACTTTCTCAGCTACGCTAGCTGGACATTGGCTGTAGTGTGAGAACTCCATAGAGAACTGACCACGACCAGAAGTCATTGTACGTAAAGTACCGATATAACCGAACATTTCTGATAACGGTACGTCAGCTTTAACGCGAACACCTGTTACACCAGCAACTTGGTCTTTGATCATGCCGCGACGACGGTTTAAGTCACCGATCACATCACCCACGTTGTCATCTGGGCTGAACACGTCAACTTTCATGATTGGCTCAAGAAGTTGTGGTTTAGCTTTAGCGATAGACTGACGGAAAGCGCCTTTAGCAGCGATTTCGAACGCGATTGCTGATGAGTCAACTGCGTGGAATGCACCGTCAGTTAATTCGAACTCAACGTCTAACACTGGGAAGCCAGCGATAGTACCTGTGTTCATCATGCTCGCGAAACCTTTCTCAACTGCTGGCCAGAATTCCTTCGGAACGCTACCACCAACAACTGAAGATTTGAACACGAAACCAGTGTTTGGCTCACCTGGGCGGATGATATATTCGATCTTACCGAATTGACCAGAACCACCTGATTGTTTCTTGTGAGTGTATTGATCTTCAACCATTTGAGTAATGGTTTCACGGTAAGCAACTTGTGGCTCACCTACGATCAATTCAACACCATAAGTACGCTTCAGAATGTCTACTTTGATATCTAAGTGAAGTTCGCCCATACCTTTAAGGATGGTTTCACCTGAATCTTCGTCAGTTTCTACGCGGAATGATGGATCTTCAGCGATCATCTTACCGATAGCGATACCCATTTTCTCAGAACCGCCTTTATCTTTTGGCGCTACTGCGATAGAGATAACTGGCTCTGGGAACACCATAGCTTCTAAGGTAACTGGGTGTTTCACGTCACATAAAGTGTGACCAGTTTGAACGTTCTTCATACCCACGATAGCGATAATGTCGCCAGCTTGAGCTGATTCAATTTCAATACGGTCGTCAGCGTACATTTCGCACATACGACCGATACGTTCAGTTTTGCCAGTCGCGCTGTTCAGGATGGTATCACCCTTCTTCAGACGGCCTGAGTAGATACGTACGAAAGTCAGGGCACCGAAACGGTCATCCATGATTTTGAACGCTAACGCTTTTAATGGCTCATCAGCAGAAACGATAGCGAATTCGCCAGTTTCGTTGCCTTCTTCGTCAGTCAATGGTTGTGGATCAACTTCGTCTGGTGCTGGTAAATAATCAACAACAGCATCAAGAACCAGTTGCATACCTTTGTTCTTGAACGCAGAACCACAGTATGTTGGGAAGAATGCCAGTTTGCGAGTACCAGTACGAATACAACGCTTGATGTCTTCGATAGATGGCTCTTCGCCTTCCATGTACGCTTCCATCACTGCATCATCTTGTTCAACTGCAGTTTCGATCAGCATTTCACGGTATTCTTCAACCATGTCAACCATATCAGCAGGAACGTCTAATACTTCGAAGTTTTCTGGAATACCAGAATCATCCCACACGTATGCTTTACGAGTTAATAGGTCAACAACACCAGTGAATTCGTCTTCAACACCGATTGGCAGAACCATAACCAGTGGAGTTGCAGCTAATACGTCTTTAGTTTGCTTAACAACGCGTAAGAAGTCAGCACCCATACGGTCTAACTTGTTTACGAAGATAATACGCGCAACTTCAGATTCGTTCGCATAGCGCCAGTTAGTTTCTGATTGAGGCTCAACACCGCCTGAACCACAGAATACACCGATACCGCCATCAAGCACTTTCAGAGAACGATAAACTTCAACGGTGAAGTCAACGTGTCCTGGGGTGTCGATAACGTTGAAACGGTGATCTTTCCAGAAGCAACTTACAGCAGCGGACTGAATAGTAATACCGCGCTCAGCTTCCTGTACCATGAAGTCAGTGGTAGATTCACCATCGTGAACTTCACCGATTTTATGGATTTTACCGGTTAGCTTAAGGATACGCTCGGTGGTCGTGGTTTTACCCGCGTCAACGTGAGCGAAGATACCAATGTTTCTGTATTTGGATAATTCGGTCATGATTCAACTTTAATGAGTAGTTTAAGAAGTAGACGGAGTATGCGACAAACACCGACACACCGCACATCAGATTATTTTAGGCGCATATTGTAAATTGGAACCCTGCTCGGCGCAAATGGCTAGAGTACTTTTTCACGATAAAGTCGCGTAATAATTTAGGTAAATAGCCATAAACACTAACTAAAACAGATAAGTAAAACACTTTAGCTTATTTTTCACTCAATCAATAAAAAACCTTAAATAAACCTCATTTTAATGGGATAAAGCGATTTTCAAGGGATTTCTATCATATCGTCAGTACAAACATCAAACATTAACCTGCAAGCATGGATGCTAGAACAATCATGTTATACCTATCTCCAAAATAGAGATGATATCCGCGACTCACTTCAATCGCAGTCTTTTAGCCAAATAACCACAAATCAGTCTTGAGTAAACCCTTACGTGTCGATGCACATTTGATTACGCCCTTGTGCTTTAGCACGATAAAGGGCTCGATCTGCCCGCTCAAAACACAATTGTATAGGTTCGTTTTCTGCGAGCTTAGCGACACCAAAACTACAAGTTAAGTGAACATTGTCAGTAAATTGATAATTGTTAATCCTCTGCGCAATCCGCACACACAAGCTTTCAACTAATGGCAATGATGACTGTTGGCAGAGGATAACAAATTCTTCGCCACCCCAACGTGCAACCACATCAGAATCACGCACACAGTGCTGTAATACCTGTGACACTTGCTCAAGAATGCGATCGCCGACGTTATGCCCTAGCGTGTCATTAATCTCTTTAAAGTAGTCGATATCAATCATTACAAGGCACATGCCTGCCCCAGCAGATTTATCATGCTGCTCGTTATTAATAAAAAAGCGATTAAAGTAATGTCGGTTATACAATTTAGTTAAGGGGTCGTGGGTAGATAAAAATTCGAGTTCGGCATTTGACGCTTCAAGCTGTTCGCGTAAAGTTTCCAACTGCTTATTCTTATCGGTTAATCTTCGATTATATTGACTCATAAAGTAAGTTCTCGCTCCCAATATTAGGAGCAACAGACACGTCGCGCAGATAATTTGATACACAAGCGAATAGTTAGTCTCATCTATCACAGTCACATTATTCCACTTCTGATAAATCGTGATCCGCTCTTGCTCACTCACAGTGTTTAAGGCTTTATTTATCACAGGTAACAAGGACTCTTGACCATAAGCGACCCCCATCCGTAACTCATCTTCCGGCCCGCCCCAACCCGCAATTTTTAAATGTTCAAATCCCATTTGTTGAATGTAAGCGTTAACCGAAAACATTGACCCAACAAACAGATCTGCACGTTTATCCAGAACCGACTGCAATCCCGCAGGTTCACTGGCAACAGTAAGCATTTCTATCTGAGGATAATAATGCTGAATATACTCAGCTAAACGATAACCTTTGGGCACGGCTAAAATACGCGTATTGATATTCTCCAATCCTTGCAGAAAAGGCTGTTCTTTAAGTGAAACGAGCACATTGGGTGAGCGGAAATAGACATCACTGAAGTGCAGATAAGTCTCGCGTATTAGCGTTTTATTCAACATAGGGGTTAAATCGCACTGACCACTTTGCAAAAAAGATAAAGTTTCGGTCCAAGAAGATGTCGGCACTAGCTGAAACTTAAGGGAAGAATGTGACTCAACATGACGAATATAATCCGATGAAATCCCCAGATGTTTACCTTCTCGTATTCCTTCATAGGGCAGCCAATCAGGATCAACGCAATAACGGACTATAACAGCAGACTTGACGCTAACATCTTGATCCGCAAGTTTAGTACTAGACACCATGAAACGATCAGCATTCACCAGTAATGGCATACACAGCAATAGCGACAATAACCTCAATAAGCCACGCAATTCCATTGAAATTTCAACCTAAAAGCTGATGCTAGATGGGGAATGTAAAAAAAGTGTATACGTGAAAACCACACAATACCAATTCCCATCATTGCTTATACGAAACGCTCGTTTGTCCATTGTGTCTTAACGCCTTCGTACATCAGCAAAATTTATCTTCATAAGGTAATCAGTTGATGGGAAAGAACGTTGCTAAGTTCACTCAGTCCTAATTTCACTCCGTCTGAATTTGGTATCACATTTAAAAAAGCCAATATTTATCGCTTGTTTCATCATCAGGGCTATCCTAAATAACCACCCTTACTCGCCATCCAAAGCCATCATAGCGCCTTTTGCAAACTACGATTATTGCAGCTGCACCTCGCCTTAACTTCTGCAGCTACGTTCTTTGGCCGCTATACCGCGATCATGATGGACTGTGCGGGGGCATCAAACAAAGATGGCAGAAGATTTTATAATCTGAGATAAAACTGCAGCCTTATTCTCCAGAACTGAATCTGATAGAACAGTTGTAGCGGATATTAATAGAATTGATATAAAGCCAAATGGTGCAAATTATTCGTATCGTGGAAGGTAAAAAAGGGATTATCGAGAGAAAAATAGGAGGAAAACTGACTAATTGAATAGACACTAGGCTGGATTTAACAAATTGCGGACGCAAAAAAGCCAGCTTATTCAGCTGGCTTGGTTACATCTCAATGAGATAATTAGGCGCTTGGCGATGACCTACTCTCACATGGGGAGACCCCACACTACCATCGGCGCGTTTGCGTTTCACTTCTGAGTTCGGGATGGGATCAGGTGGTTCCACAAG
>NZ_JAGTUL010000149.1:0-292 GCF_018224605.1 Shewanella sp. M16
GTCTTGCTCTATAACGTTATAGGCTAACCCTAAAAGCATGATAAAAGCTGCTGCAAAATAATAAAAAATACTTATTTTCATTACACTTCCTTTTAATTTAGATTCGATGATCATTTACTACTAACGCCCACAGCAGGCGCATTTATGTAGGTGATTGTTTTGTGTCAGGCTTTTCTGGCACAAAACGAGCGCCGGAATAAATGTCGCACTGACTGTGTTTGTTATGAGTTTTTGTACCAGGCTTCGCTTTTAAATTTCTCGGGAATTTCTTCGGAGTCGAATTCGCCTATTC
>NZ_JAGTUL010000150.1:0-291 GCF_018224605.1 Shewanella sp. M16
GGCAGGCGCTCTCCCAGCTGAGCTATAGCCCCATTTACATGCAGTGCGAGTAAGTAAGATGTTCCAAACCTCTAAAAGGATTGGTTTGCCAAATCGAGTTATCCGCGGCAAATTAACGCGACGTTTATTCACTAAACGAGTGTTAATTTAACAAAGGAGAACGGAGATTTGGTGGGTCAGAGTGGACTTGAACCACCGACCTCACCCTTATCAGGGGTGCGCTCTAACCAGCTGAGCTACAGACCCATCTTTGATAAACCTATTTAACTAGGTCCATCTTTTACTCTTTCT
>NZ_JAGTUL010000151.1:0-279 GCF_018224605.1 Shewanella sp. M16
GTCATTGGAGCACGGTCTTTAGACGGTTTCATTTATGGTCTAAGAAAGGCGTTCTAGCACATTTATTCAAGGCCTTAGCCAACCTTGCTGATATAGAATGGGTCTTTATTGATGGCTCGATAGTGCGAGCTCACCAGCACAGTGCAGGTGCAGCGACGCTAAGTAATGAGAGTATTGGTAAAAGTCGAGGCGGTAATTCAACCAAAATTCACTTAGCCGTCGACAGCGGAGGATTACCGATTTATTTCGAATTATCAGAAGGCCAAAAACACGATATTA
>NZ_JAGTUL010000152.1:0-279 GCF_018224605.1 Shewanella sp. M16
GTCATTGGAGCACGGTCTTTAGACGGTTTCATTTATGGTCTAAGAAAGGCGTTCTAGCACATTTATTCAAGGCCTTAGCCAACCTTGCTGATATAGAATGGGTCTTTATTGATGGCTCGATAGTGCGGGCTCACCAGCACAGTGCAGGTGCCGCGACGCTAAGTAATGAGAGTATTGGTAAAAGTCGAGGCGGTAATTCAACCAAAATTCACTTAGCCGTCGACAGCGGAGGATTACCGATTTATTTCGAATTATCAGAAGGCCAAAAACACGATATTA
>NZ_JAGTUL010000153.1:0-275 GCF_018224605.1 Shewanella sp. M16
ACGGCCCAGACTCCTACGGGAGGCAGCAGTGGGGAATATTGCACAATGGGGGAAACCCTGATGCAGCCATGCCGCGTGTGTGAAGAAGGCCTTCGGGTTGTAAAGCACTTTCAGTAGGGAGGAAAGGTAGCAGCTTAATACGCTGTTGCTGTGACGTTACCTACAGAAGAAGGACCGGCTAACTCCGTGCCAGCAGCCGCGGTAATACGGAGGGTCCGAGCGTTAATCGGAATTACTGGGCGTAAAGCGTGCGCAGGCGGTTTGTTAAGCGAGAT
>NZ_JAGTUL010000154.1:0-275 GCF_018224605.1 Shewanella sp. M16
ATCTCGCTTAACAAACCGCCTGCGCACGCTTTACGCCCAGTAATTCCGATTAACGCTCGGACCCTCCGTATTACCGCGGCTGCTGGCACGGAGTTAGCCGGTCCTTCTTCTGTAGGTAACGTCACAGATATAGCGTATTAAACTACACCCTTTCCTCCCTACTGAAAGTGCTTTACAACCCGAAGGCCTTCTTCACACACGCGGCATGGCTGCATCAGGGTTTCCCCCATTGTGCAATATTCCCCACTGCTGCCTCCCGTAGGAGTCTGGGCCGT
>NZ_JAGTUL010000155.1:0-266 GCF_018224605.1 Shewanella sp. M16
GTCAGTCAGGAGTATTTAGCCTTGGAGGATGGTCCCCCCATATTCAAACAGGATGTCACGTGTCCCGCCTTACTCGTTTTCATCAATGGTTAGTTTTCATGTACGGGGCTATCACCCTGTGCCGCTGTGCTTTCCAACACATTCCACTAACACCCCACTGACTTAAGGGCTAATCCCCGTTCGCTCGCCGCTACTAGGGGAATCTCGGTTGATTTCTTTTCCTAAGGGTACTTAGATGTTTCAGTTCCCCTCGTTCGCCTCGCAAC
>NZ_JAGTUL010000156.1:0-262 GCF_018224605.1 Shewanella sp. M16
AGGTCAACGTTAACCACGCTGAGCTTGCCCAAGGTGGCACCATTAACCTGATGATCACCAATGACGGTGTCAGCAGTAATGTCACCCTGAAACTGGTGGGCAACGCCCTAACATTCGCCGACGGCACACCTGCAACGGGCTACAGCTATAACAACGGCGTGATTACCTGGACTGCGGTCGTGGCCGAAGGCAAGACCATCACGGTCACCGCGACTCAAACCGACAGCGATGGCAATACTTCTGCACAAGGCTCTGACAGCGC
>NZ_JAGTUL010000157.1:0-257 GCF_018224605.1 Shewanella sp. M16
CCATCGTTCTGATTGACAAGGGCGCGCAGCGGCGAAGCGAACCCTTGGCAAGCGGGTTGTGGTGAGCGACAGATAAGACGGAAGCGTAAACGAAAGGGATAGCACCAGGAGCGGCCATGATGCCGAATGAAACGACCAGCTTAGCCACACTTGCCGCGCAGTGAGTAGGACTGTGCTTGGCGGTTTGGTGGTTGCGTTAGGGATTGGCAAGCAGGAACGTAGAGCCACGGCAAGCTTGCTTGCCATCAGTGGATCAC
>NZ_JAGTUL010000158.1:0-255 GCF_018224605.1 Shewanella sp. M16
GACCGCCCCAGTCAAACTACCCACCAGGCACTGTCCCTAATCCCGATAAGGGACCTAGGTTAGAACATCAAAACTACAAGGGTGGTATTTCAAGGACGACTCCATCATGACTAGCGTCACAACTTCAAAGTCTCCCACCTATCCTACACATGTAGGTTCAATGTTCAGTGCCAAGCTATAGTAAAGGTTCACGGGGTCTTTCCGTCTAGCCGCGGGTATACGGCATCTTCACCGCAATTTCAACTTCACTGAGTC
>NZ_JAGTUL010000015.1:0-124197 GCF_018224605.1 Shewanella sp. M16
TGGTGACAATAGCCTTGTGGAACCACCTGATCCCATCCCGAACTCAGAAGTGAAACGCAAACGCGCCGATGGTAGTGTGGGGTCTCCCCATGTGAGAGTAGGTCATCGCCAAGCGCCTAATTATCTCGTTGAGATGTAACCAAGCCAGCTGAATAAGCTGGCTTTTTTGCTTTTGTAATCTGTAACATTATTTGCACTAATAGTAATGCTGCCGACTGTAAGTATTGCTATTAGCTTTGTTGGCGAGTCTTTTCTTCCCATCAATACACAAGCTTTACTTCCAGATTTTTGCACTATTCATCGATAAAAAAAGCAGCCAGAAGGCTGCTTTGAAGTGGTACTTTCGCATTAGGTTGCTTAAGCTTCTTTAAGCCACTGGGCAGCACGTTTAGCGAAGTAAGTTAAAATACCGTCTGCGCCTGCACGTTTAAAGCAGAGTAGGGACTCCATGACGATGGCCTTTTCGGCTAACCATCCATTCTGGATTGCAGCCATATGCATGGCGTATTCACCACTGACTTGATAGGCGAATGTTGGCACTGCAAGTTCAGTTTTAACGCGATGCACTATATCTAAATACGGCATACCTGGTTTAACCATCACCATATCTGCTCCTTCTTGGATATCGAGTGCGACTTCATGCAAAGCTTCGTCACTGTTCGCTGGATCCATTTGATAGCTATGCTTATTGCCACCTTTGAGGTTACCCGCTGAGCCTACGGCATCACGGAATGGACCGTAGTAGTTTGAAGAGTATTTTGCCGAGTAAGCCATTATTTGAGTGTTGACGTGCCCTGCCGCTTCTAATGCTTGGCGAATCGCGCCAATACGGCCATCCATCATGTCCGATGGTGCAATGATGTCAGCTCCAGCATCGGCGTGTGACAGTGCTTGCTTCACTAAAATCTCGGTGGTGATATCGTTAAGGATATAACCCGTTTCGTCTATGATGCCGTCTTGACCGTGAGTGGTGAAAGGATCTAGTGCCACGTCAGTCATGATGCCTAGCTGTGGAAAGGCTTTTTTGAGCTCGCGCACTGCACGTTGCACTAGGGCATCTGCGTTATAGGCTTCTTCTGCCATTAATGTTTTTTTCTCTGCAGGTGTCACAGGGAAAAGTGCGATCAATGGGATACCTAACTCAACCAGTTCTTCAGCTTCTTTCAGTAGCAAGTCTATCGAGTAGCGTTCAACACCGGGCATAGAGGCTATTTTTTCACTGCGATTAGTGCCTTCTAGAATAAACATTGGGTAAATCAAGTCATTGACAGTTAGATGATTTTCGGCCATGAGGCGACGGCTAAAATCATGTTTACGCATGCGGCGCATTCTACGCTGAGGGAAGGCACTGGTAATGATATTCACATTTGACTCCTAATTAGGTACTGGTCTTGCTTGATCCGACAAATACAAGCTGACTTGATTACGCCCACCGTTTTTTGCTTGGTAGAGGGCTTTATCTGCTTGTTCTAGTAATTTAGTACTGTGTTGATCGTGGGTCACTATATCGGCACTGACTCCGATACTGATAGTCAAAGGTATCGCTTCACCTTCCCATTCAAAATGAATAGAGGAAACAGCGTCTCTTATTGTTTCAGCAACTTGGAGAGCACCTTCTGCAGTTGTATTAGGAAGGATGATAGCAAATTCCTCCCCCCCAAAACGTGACACTAGATCCGTTGGCCGTTTTAAATGGTGCTGTAATGTTTGAGCTATTGTACGTAATGCTTGATCGCCTGCAAGATGACCGAATCTGTCATTGATCAGCTTGAAACGATCAATATCAAGCATTAACAGTGCTATGGGTGTTTCTTGCCTGCGACTGATCCGGCTTTCAGCGATTAAACGTTTATCAAAGGCACTGCGGTTTTTGACCCCAGTTAAACTGTCGATAGTGCTTTGTTCTGTGAGCTTTTGATTCACCTCATGCAATTCTCTGAGGGTGATTTCCAGTTCTAAAGTACGCTCTTGCACCATTTGTTCGAGTTTCTCATTGCTCTCGGCTTCCGCTTTTAGGGCTTCTTCCCGCGCACTACGAATTTTCTGTGCTTGTTTCAAGGCTTCTTGCTGGATACGCAGTTTAGCTTTACGCTCATCGTTATAACGAATGGCAAGTACCAAAGACATAAAGATGATTTCAAATGTCAGGCCGAGCATGACAGGGGTTTGCGGTTTTAAATTGAGGTCAATCACGCTGAGATATAACAAGCTACTGATGCAAGCGCCTGTCAGCATACTCACCCAGCCAATAGTGTACATACGTGCCAGTTTATGGCCATTGATAGCTTGAGTAATGGCAAAGACCATCAGGACTAGGCTGAGCACTGCAACTGAAATGATCTCAATATATAACGCTGTACCATATTGGATGAAAGGTGTGGCAAGTCCCACACAGAGAATATACACGGCACTATAGCGACAAGTGAGTAACATACGGCGGTTTAAATATTTGAGCTGTAATATTTTTTCAGTAAACATTAACGCAAATGCCATAACGATTGGCAGTAAAAACGGCACCATAACTTGCTGTAATAGCGGCCAGTCTGGCCAGAGGAATCGGAAGGCAAAACCGTTAATCGTGGCAACGAGTAAGGTCATGCTAAGTACATAGCCAGAGTAATAGCTGTAGCTGAATGAGCCCGATGCTATGGCGATAAAAAGACTAAAAATGCCAATTGCGGCAAGTACACCGAGTTGGAATCCATGCTCAACGGCGGTAGATTCGGCAATTTGAGCTAAGTCATTAGAAGACCATAGGTTTAATGGTACTGCAGCGCTACCTTCAGTTTGAATATGCAGATAGAAAGTATGGGAGTCATCTGTGTTGATCTTGAAAGGATATAGGAAAATATTGCTCAAGAATGGTCGATCCTCATAGGGGAATATATCACCCATCAGCACAGTATTCATGAGTTTATTATTGACTAAATGGTAGATAGTTACCTTGTCTAACAAAGGGTTATCTAGCGCTAAAATGCGAGAAAGTGTTTCGTCAGGGCTGGTTAAGCTGAAACTGAGCCAAAAATCATGGCCGCTGAGTTTTTGAATGTCTTTATTGGTAAAGTTATGCCAATCAGTTTTTGGCAAAGCTTGTATTTCGGCCAGTTCTTTTGCAGGTGTAGGGTGGCTGACCATTAACCAAGGCGTAAGGTTTAAAGGCGTCGTGGTTGACTCGTCAATGCTCAATAGGGTTGCCAAGGCCTGTGTGGGGCATATAAATAGCCACAGCAAGAATATGAGTGGCATGTTTTTGTTAAGCATGGACTCGATCCAAATTAAAAAACGCTAAGCTATTTTGGTAGCAACGTTTTGCAAACTCATCCACATCTTCTCCGCGTAGGTTTGCAATATAATTTGCGATATAAGGAAGGTATTCGGGCTTGTTTTTGCTCGATTTAGGCTTGGGCCGCATACTGCGGGGGAGTAGGTAAGGGCTATCTGTCTCGATTAAAATGCGATTCTGCGGAATAAAGGGAACGAGTTGCGCTAGTTCTTGGCCGCGTCTTTCATCGCAGACCCAACCTGTTATGCCTAAGTGTAAATCTAGGTCAATATAGGCTTCCATCTGTGCGTGAGTGCCTGTGAAACAATGTAAAAGCGCACCATTAAGCTGGGGGCGATATTCACGCAGGATTGCGATAAAGTCTTCGTGGGCATCGCGTTCGTGCATTAGCACTGGCATTTGCAGTTCAACGGCTAAGGCGAGTTGGGCAATAAAAGCTTGGCGCTGGATAGGTCTCGGGGAGAAATCACGATTGTAGTCTAAACCACATTCGCCAACGGCAACCACTTGCGGTGCGTGACAGAGTTCAGCTTGTCGAGCGTTTGAGCCATCATGCCAACCACTGGCATGGTGGGGATGCACACCAGCAGTGCAGTAAAGTTGATTAGGATATTGCTCGCATACAGCAATGGCTGCCGCACTTTCAGTTAAATCGCTGCCAATAACAATTAACGGCGAAACCCCTTGGTCCGCCGCCGCTTGTATTATCGATACAGTATCTTGTTCGAGTGCGCTGCCAAGTAAATTGACAGCGATATCTATGTATGAGGGCATTATTTTAGGCGTTTTACCCGAACCTTGGCATTGCGATCATCGGTACCCATTAAAAAAGAACCTAAAGCGGCTTTTTCAATATAGACAGTTTCACCTTGCTTAACATTGTACTTACGGCCATCAGTTTGTTTCCATACCTGACCGTTAGTGAAAGTCACTTTAATGTCTCCGTAGGCATCTTCAGCTATAGATTGAATCTCTAAATAAATCTTATCGACAGTATTTTCTTGAACACGCTTGGCTTCCATCCCAAAGTCATCGGCAATTTTTGCCGTTGGCGCTTGGGGTGCGGTTGCCACTATCGCTGCTGCAGTCGTAGGGGCTGCAACTGTTGCTACTGTAGCCGGTATCACTTGAGTGCTAATGGTGTCAGCTTTTACGCTTTCTGCTAGCTTGTCATAGCAAATCAAGCGGTCGAGTTTATCGGCGGTTGTTGCACATTGGGTTAACTGTTGTTCAATGCTGGCATTTGCTTGGACAGATACAAGCATTATCGCTGCCGTGATAAGAGTTAAGCGCATGAGAATGTTCCTTATTATATTATTCCCCTAACGCCTTCGAGGGCGTTAGTCGTTTGTTTGTTCAGTATCTTCGTCTGACTCGTCATCTGGTTTGCTGTAGAAACGAGCCGCTAATAAACCGCCTTCGAACAATAACAGCATTGGTACAGCAAGCATAGTCTGGGAAATCACATCCGGTGGGGTTAATAGCATGCCGACGACAAAGGCGCCCACTATGATATAAGGACGTTTTTGCTTGAGATCTTCAGGTGTAGTGACACCTGACCAGCAGAGTAAAACAACGGCAATGGGGATTTCAAAGGATAGACCAAAGGCAAAGAATAGCTTCAGAATAAAGTTAAGGTAACTAGTAATGTCTGTCGCAACTTGAACTCCCTCTGGCGCATTGTTAGCAAAAAAACCAAAAACAACAGGGAATACAAGATAATAAGCAAATGCAATGCCGAGATAAAACAATAAGGTACTGCTGAATAGCAGTGGCATCACTAAGCGTTTTTCATGTTTATATAAACCCGGTGCCACAAAGGACCAAATTTGAAATAACACGTAGGGCACTGCCACAAAAAATGATAAAACGAGGGTTAGTTTGAAAGGTGCAAAAAATGGTGCAGCGACATCCGTCGCAATCATGCTGCCACCAAGAGGTAAAGACTGCATTAAAGGTATTGCCATGTAGTGGTAGATATCATTTGCCCAGTACACACTACAAATGAACACTAATAACACACTGGCAATGGATTTTAGCAGCTTGGACCTAAGTTCAAGCAAATGGCTGATAAGTGGCTGCTGTTGCGACATGAATTATCCGTTGGCTTTCGGGTTAGAACTGGTATCCACGCCCTGAGATGGCTCACTTGAAGCAGCGGGAGAGGCCGATGTTGGACTCGCCTCTACAGTGGCTGTTGGATTAGTTTGGCTAGCTTGAACTGGATTCACTTGAGCAGGAGTGTGAATTTGATTCTCAGGCGCAGGGGTGTCTTTTGATGGATCCTGAACCTGATAAGGGCGGTTCACTGACTGTGCCGCTTGCTTTAGTTGCTCAATAGACTCTTTGAGTTCAGGTGAGAGGTTAGATAAACCTTTGCTCTCGGCTTTTTTAAGATCGGCATGCAACTGCTCGATCTTCAGCTCCTGCTCAAGCTCTTCTTTTACCGAGTTCGCCATGCGTTTCATCGCACGGATCCAACTCGTTACCGAACGCACCGCAACCGGTAGACGTTCGGGGCCAAGAACCACTAGCCCCAAAACACCGATCAGCAGCAGCTCCATAAAGCCGATACCGTCAAACATAAAGAGTTACGCCTGTTCTTTGTTAGACTCAGGTTTCTTTTCAGTCGCCTGTTGAGTTGTTTGCGCTGTTTTAGCCGCTTCGGTGTCTTCTAATGCCTTCTTGTCTTCTTCTGAAGACATGGCGTTTTTGAAGCCTTTAACCGCACCACCTAAATCACCACCCAAAGAGCGTAATTTCTTAGTTCCAAACAACAAGACAACGATTAACGCAACGATAAGCAGTTGCCAAATACTAATACCACCCATGAAGGTATCCTCTTAATTGATATCGGTTCTATTATGAACCTCTGATTAATTAGTGCTAGCTAAAATTTGCGATTCTTTGGCCTAGATCGCCATCCTACAAACCACAATATCATGCCTGAAATTAGACAAACATAAGGGGTCCATAGTGTAGCGTCTCTATTAATCAATAACGTGCCACAGATCAATAAAACGGCAGAAGTGATAAGCAAGTAGTTACTCTTGTGTGCCTGCTGCTGATATTTCAAATACTTATCTAGCATTTGTTGCTGAGAACTCAGCAATTTCCTGCCTAACTTAAGATTATCGTAAATTAGTTCAGGGAATTCAGGTAGTTTATCAGCCCAATATGGCAGTTTTGTGGATACCTTTTTAAACATAGCTTTAGGACCGACTTGGTCGGCCATCCACTGCTCTAAAAAAGGTTTGGCGGTTTGCCATAAATCCAACTGCGGATACAGCTGACGGCCTAAGCCTTCGATGTAGAGTAAGGTTTTTTCCAACAATACCAATTGCGGTTGCACCACGATATCGAAGTGGCGCGCAGTGCGGAATAATTCCAGTAACACATGACCAAAGGAGATCTCGTCGAGCGGCTTGTTGAACATAGGTTCACACACCACTTTGATGGCCTGTTCGAAAGCTTGTAGATCGGTTTTTTCCGATACCCAGCCAGACTCAATATAGAGCTGGGCGATTCTGTGATAATCGCGATTAAAGAAGGCGAGGAAATTTTCGGCGAGATAGCGCTTATCGACTTCGCTGAGTGTGCCCATGATGCCGCAGTCGAGCCCAATGTAGTATGGGTTCTCAGGATGATCGCGGGAAATAAAGATATTGCCCGGATGCATGTCGGCGTGGAAAAAGTTATCGCGGAATACTTGGGTAAAAAATAGTTCAACACCTCGCTCGGCCAATAACTTAAAGTTGGTACCTTGCGCTTTAAGGGCGGCAATATCCGAGACAGAAATACCGTAAATACGTTCCATCACCATCAGGCGTGGATAGCAAAACTCTTCATACACATAAGGCACATAGAGCGCATCTGAGTTGAGGAAGTTGTTGCGTAGCTTGACTGCGTTTAAGGCTTCGAGCTTAAGGTTTAACTCGCCTAAAATGGTCACGCGGTAATCTTCGATCACTTCAGCAGGGCGCAGGCGGTTACCTTCACCGAGGAGGTATTCAATCAGTTTGGCCGTTTGCGACATCAACTGCAGATCGGCTTGAATCTTGGCTTCTACATTCGGGCGTAGCACCTTAAGTACGACGTCTTTGCCGTTAGATTTTAAGGTCGCGGTATGCACCTGAGAAATAGAGGCTGAGGCCAGTGGCGTTTCATTAAAGTCATCGAATAGCGATTCAATCGGCGCTTTTAGCTCAGCTTCAATCGCTTGGCGGGCAAGTGCACCGTCAAAGGGCGGCACCTTGTCCTGTAGCATGGCCAATTCGCTGGCCCATTCATCGCTGAGTAAATCGCGGCGGGTTGAGAGCATTTGCCCAAGCTTGATATAAACGGGGCCGAGTTCCTGCATCGCCAATTTTAAGCGTTCACCACCGGGCTTATTTTTATGCTTATTGCGGATCCAGAATAGGCTGTTACGGGCGAGTTTAAAGTACCAAGGTGTCATCTTTGGCGGCAATACGTCATCTAACCCGTACTGAAGTAAGGTCTTGATGACGTGGTAACCGCGGCGGATACTGGCAAAGGTCATGGCTTAATTTGGTCTCTTAATTGGGCAATCCGTTGTTCAATCGCGCGAGTGTCGGCAACTAAATCATCCATTTGATCGCGAAAGTGCATTAACTCAATTGGGTGCGGTGCGAGGCGATACTCTTCAACTGCGAGTTCCCCTAAGTGGGAGCGGGTTTTACGCAACACTTCGAGTGCAAAGTCTTTTGCCTGATGGCTAGAACAGATGAGTTTGTGAGTGAGACCATCACCTAAATAACGGGATATTGGCTCGGCAAAGTCAAATTCGATACCGCGTAGATATTGGCTAAAGCTTTGTAATAAATTGAGATCGCCCTCAAGCTTGAGTTTATCTTGCTTGATTAGTTCAGTTAGGTTGGCGCCTTCGGACACGCGGTAAAGCGTCGTCGCATCGGCATGTAGACTGACATCGATATCGCCTTCATAGCGGCTCAGTACTTGGATCTCTTTGGCAAACACTAAATAGAATGGCCAGCTGAGCTGTGATAATTGGATACGAAACACTTTGCCATGCAACTGGCGCTGGCGCGAATAATCGTCGCCCGCTTGGGCCTGAAGTTTTTTCAGACCCGTTTCAATTGCGGCGCAGGCAAGCAGCACAACTTCTTGCGGCATCATTAGAATTTATAACCACGGTGCAATGCGACAATGCCGTCGGTCATGTTGGTGTAGTCGACTTGTTCAAAGCCTGCATCAACCATCATTTGTTTTAATGTGTCTTGATCTGGGTGCATGCGGATCGATTCTGCCAGATACTCGTAGCTGTCGGCATCTTTAGTGATGAGCTCGCCCATCTTAGGTAAGACTTTGAAGCTATATAAATCATACACTTTACGCATAATTTCATGCTGAGGCTTAGAGAACTCTAGCACTAATAACTTGCCACCGGGCTTAAGCACGCGATTCATTGAACGCAGCGCCGCATCTTTATCGGTCACGTTACGCAGACCAAAGGCGATGGTAATGATGTCGAAGTGGTTATCGGGAAACGGCAGTGCTTCGGCGTTGGCTTGCACATAACTGACATTGTTGACTATGCCCTTGTCGCGCAACTTAGTGCGCCCGACTTTTAACATGGAATCGTTAATGTCAGCTAAAACCACTTCACCTTTATCACCCACTAAGTGAGAGAATTTTGCGGTTAAGTCACCTGTACCGCCGGCCAAATCGAGCACTTTCATGCCAGGGCGGGCGCCAGAGACTTCAATGGTGTAACGTTTCCAAAAACGGTGAATGCCGAAGGACATCACATCGTTCATTATGTCGTACTTAGCGGCAACAGAATGAAACACGCCGGCAACGAGTTCAGCCTTTTTATCGGCCTCTACGGTTTTGTAACCAAAGTGGGTACTTTTAGATTCGCCCTCAGACATCAATGTGTTCCTATTGTTTTGCAATGTATTAGTTGCGAGTGTAAGCCATCGCCTGCATTTGCTGAATCTTTGATCTATCACTCTGTGATCGAGCTAGTAAACTAACTGCAATGCCTTAGCTTGAGGCACTCCTGAACAGTCGTAGGATTAAGTGCTTAGCGACCACGTAAAATGGACAGGCATTAGACCACAATATCAGGATTTGGTGAATAGCTTAGCGCCCAGTTGGGTGCAACTGGTTATATTCATTGTGCCAAAAATTGCATGCGAGCCTGCACATAAGCGTAGATAAGCTCGCTTAGGCTTTGGCCTACATCCCTGAATCCGGCTTCAATTCCCGCTTCGTGGCAACTTGGTGCAGCCTCGGCTAAATGCAAATAAGCGCATGGGCAGTGGCGGGCGATATAGCTGACATAATGCGCCGCATCGAGCAATGGCACACCTGCAGCGGTTGAAGCGCTACTGGGCATTTTAGCGATAGCATCTACGTCAAGTTCTAATCCTACGGGTAAACCTGTGTCATTTAGTTTGGCGGCGATTTCAAGTAAAGCTTGGCTAAGGCTGATTTCACGGCGAATCCAAATTTGTTGCAAGCTATGCCAAGTTCCCCCAAATTCGCTGAGTTGGCTTAGGTTTGCTTCGCTGTTTTTTAACTCGTGTAAACCCAGTACATGGTAGCAACCTAAGGCGCCGCGGTCGGCTGCATAACTAAAACCATTGCCGCTGTGACGACCTTCGAGCAGACGAAAATCCGAATGAGGATCGAGATTCACCGCGGCGACTTGGCGTTGGTAGTGGCCGTAGGTTGCCATCAACAAACCATAGGCATTGTTGTGACCGCCGCCTATGAGTATGGGTTCTAAACCCACTTTTAAAATAGCACTGACGATACGGATCACACGCTCATCGAGTTGTTCCACTGCATCGCGTAATTCATCTAAGGTGACGTCACTGTTAGCTGTTGTATTGCTCGTAGTTTGTTGCTGCAGATCGGCGGTGTTCACTTGGCCTAACACTAGGCATTCGGCGCCAGAAAGAAAACGATTCGATTGTAAATTGAGCCATTGGCGCATACTGGTTGTGAACGCATCGGTTGCACCGCCGCGGCCTAAATTGGCACGTGGGCCTATATCTTCGCCAACGCCGATAATGGCAAAGCATGCACCGTGAGCTTTTGCAGTGGCGAGTATTGCCTCTAACGTGTGTTCGTGATTGGCCAGATGGACGCATTGGCCTAGCTTAGTTTCGCCCGTTCTTGTGCTGACGAGTGAGGCGATATCGGTATGGGTAAAAGGAATAAATTCAGGCATAGATTGATATTCTTATTCGGCCAGAGTCGAGCTATTGTGGCCAGAGTGGGGCGATGATTCAATGGGGAAACGCTGAAAATAGTGAATAAAAAAGCCAGCTTAGCTGGCTTTCTTGACTGAACAGTGAGATTACTCAATGTCGAGTGGTTCAGGTGATAAAATCACGCCTGTGTTATCAGCATAAATGTGATCGCCGGGTAAGAAAGTCACACCGCCAAAATTGACTGGAATTTCCACTTCGCCCACTGAATTGCCATCAGCACCCACTGGAATAGAGGCAAGGGCTTGAATACCAATGTCTAATTCTTCCAATGCATCCACATCGCGTACAGAACCGTAAACGATAATGCCTTCCCAGTTGTTGCTAACCGCAAGTTCAGCGATAGCACCATCGATCAGCGCACGGCGTAATGAGCCACCGCCATCAATGAGTAAGACTTTACCTTGGCCATCCTCTTGTAGGACTTCGGTAATTAGGCCGTTGTCTTCAAAGCACTTGATGGTGCTAATAGAACCGCCAAAAGAGCTACAACCACCGTAGTTACTGAACATGGGCTCGACTACATCTACGACATCTAAGTACATGTCACATAGTTCTGAGGTGTTGTATTCCATATTTACACTCCTATTGATCCGCGTTGCGTACAGTTTAGCGAGTTTACGCCAGTATAAAAGGGATTATTGAAAAGAAAAGTGTTATCAATCACGGTATTGTTGCCACTTGGCTGTTAACACATCTGTAGTAATTTTTCGTCACACTATAGAATTTATTCGGTAAAACTTGATATTGGTCATTAAATAACGGTTTTTTATTACAACTCTGTTGCGCACTTTGGTATTATATCCCAAGTTTAAATTAACTTACTTAACTTAATTTGCTTTAGGGGCATGGACCCCCCGTTACGCTTATGGACGGTAGAGGGCCTTCGAGAGGTGCCTATGGAAGCTGTAAATACGATTGAAATTATTGGTTATTTTGCCTCTATAATGGTGGCGATCTCTCTAATGATGAAGAATATCATTTGGTTGCGATGGTTGAATTTTGTAGGATGCACCCTGTTTGTGGTTTATGGGGTCTTTATTTCTGCTTGGCCTGTGGCTGGGATGAATGCGTTTGTTGCTTGTATTAATATTTACCATTTGACAAAAATTTACCGTGCTAAGGCAAATACTCCCGCCGCAGCCTAAGTTTTATTGGATTGTGTTGCTCTTGAGATTAACGTTTAGAGCAACACAATATTCTGCCTCTGTCCTATCGCTATTCTTAAATAAATCCCTTAGCCCCTGCATAACGTCCCTAGAATCCTTCTAGATCAAAACCTCAGCCATGCTTCTTGTCATAAAACCTTCGAGCAGATGTCACTTAGCCGTCACAGGTCTTTCTTAGTCTCAAGCTATCTAATAGTGCTTTAGCTAATGTGGTTTAGGTTTAATTATTAGCAAACAGTAAATTAGCCGTGAGCAGTCAATAACGAATTCAATCGTGAATAGAGCCTTGGTGAGTCGGTTGGTTTCAGACTAAGCACTCTAAGCGTCGTCGAGAGAATGCACAGATTAACATCGCAGTAAAACTCGCTGGTATGCCAGCAAGGAGCCTGTTTTATGTTGAGTTACGTTGCAGACTTAGATAAGCGAATGTTTTGCCATATCGTGAGCTTCACCCAGCACCATGGTTTATATGCCCATGCAAAGCGGGTGTCAGCGAGTGGCGATGGGCATGTGTATTTATATTTGTCCGTGGGTTTGATGCTGACGCACGCTCAAGGACAGGCTCTATTTAATTTGATGTTAGCGAGTTTTTTGGTTGAGTTACCTCTGTATTTACTATTGAAAAATAGTATTCGTCGCACACGGCCATGCCATGCATTAGTGGGATTTGAGAGTGGTTTTGAACCATCGGATTGCTTCAGCTTACCGTCTGGTCATACAGCTGCGGCCTTTGTGATGGCAACGAGCGTGGCGCAAATCTATCCAGCGGCGGCTCCTGTGGCGTATTTATGGGCTTTTAGCATAGGGGGCTCACGTATTGCACTTGGCGTGCATTATCCCTTAGATATTCTGGCGGGAGCCTCATTGGGGATTGGGTCGGTATTGCTGGTTCATCCAGTGATTTAATTCAAATATGCGCCTGTTAACCATTTCATTAGTGGGAATTCTCCTTCACTCATCAGTTTAAGGATACGTAATGCGAATACTCTACGGAGTTCAAGGCACAGGGAATGGCCACTTAAGTCGTGCACGCGTCATGGCTAAAGCATTGATGAAACAAGATATTGAAGTGGACTTTCTATTTTCGGGGCGCAAGCCTGATCAGTTTTTCGATATGGAGTGCTTTGGTGATTATCGCGTTCAAGCGGGAATGACGTTTGCGACGCACTCCGGGCGCGTGAATGTGCCACAAACTGTCCGGCAAAATTTGTCCTTGTCGTTATTTAAAGATATTAAAGCCTTAGATCTCAGTTGCTACGATTTAGTACTCAACGACTTTGAACCTGTGTCGGCTTGGGCTGCGCGGCGCCAAGGCGTGCCATCCATTGGTATTAGTCATCAGGCGGCGTTAACTCATCCGGTGCCAAAACTCGGTAGCACTTGGTTTAATGAGATGCTGCTCAATTATTTTGCACCAGTGGATGTGGCGCTGGGGTGTCATTGGCATCATTTTGGCTTCCCTATTTTGCCGCCTTTTGTCGAAGTGGATGCCAGCCCATTCGAACACACGCATCAGATTTTAGTTTATTTGCCTTTTGAAGATGCGGATATGATTGCTCATTTTCTATCTCATTTTAGTGATTATCAGTTTTTGGTATATCACAGCCAACAACCTAAAGGCCAAGTTGCTGAACATATTAAATGGCACGGTTTTAATCGTGAGGGGTTTAAGCAACATCTTGCCAGCTGCGGCGGTGTGATAGGCAATGCGGGCTTTGAGCTTGCCAGCGAAGCATTAACCTTAGGTAAAAAACTCTTAGTCAAACCACTGATTGGCCAGTTTGAGCAGTTATCGAATGTGGCGGCGTTACAACTTTTAGCGGCTGCAGATAGCATGATGAGTCTCGATGTGAACATAGTTAAGCGCTGGCTTAAAACGGCATCGCCTAATCCAATCGCATATCCAAAGGTGGGGGATACGCTGGTTAAATGGATTAACGGCGGCGACTGGCACAATAGTCAGCCGCTGTGCCAAGAGTTATGGAGCCAAGTCACGCTTCCCGATACTTGGCGTTAAACAGCATTGCTGTTCAGATGAAAAGCAACTTAGGCACTAGCTGGGTTAATGGCGTTAGCGTATAATTTCGTCAATTTTGCTGTTAGTCCCTTTCAGCACGTCTATTTTGGCCTAGCCTGGCCGTTAATTATGTTGTTATAAATGAGCCTGAAAAAGTTTACTCAGTACAAGTTACTGTTTTTAATGTTGTTATTACTTTGTGTCCTACTTCCTTTTATTCCAGATCAGGCTTACCACATCCCCGGCCCTGATATCGCTAAGCAAAATTTTCATGTGATTGAGTTTAATGATAAAGGTCAGCCCCACGACGAAAGGCAATGGCAAGGTTTAGAGACGCGAATTTTACACCCAGAGCCTGCACAGATCCCTGAATTATTGATTTTTGTCCATGGCTGGCATCATAGCGCTGAGCCTAAGGATGAAAACTTTATTGCCTTTGAGCAGTTTTATCAGCAAATGGCCGCGTCCGATACCCAGCGCAACTTGTTGGGTTTGTATATTGGCTGGCGGGGCGATAAATACGATCCTTTTTGGATCGATGGCTCAGATGATGCAAAAAGTTGGATTGAACCCTTAGATTTTCCCACTATTTTACAGCGTAAACGGGTTGCTAAACGTATCGGGCAGTTAGGTCTATCACAGCTGCTGGATAAGCTTGATAGCTTAGTAACACAGCATAAACTGCTGCGGTACACTGTGATTGGCCATAGTCTTGGCGGTGCTGTTGTTTTGCATGCGAGTAAAGATCGCATCAAAGCCGCCATTGATAATCAGCAGGATAATCCTAATTTATTCTTACTGTTAAATCCTGCCGTACCTGCTAAAGAGTATCAGCCATTAGATACGTTGGTGAGCTTAGATAGACAAAAACCGAGTATGGTGGTGTTGCAATCGAAGGGGGATTTTGCAGTGAAAGAAGCCTTCAATTACATCAAGGACGGCGAGCGCGCTGTAGGGAACTCTTGGGCTATTACTCACGATATTGACAAATGCTCTGGTGGCAATTGCACTACACCAATGAAGATGCCTTCGGCCTTGATGGCGCACGATCAAATCCCTGGCTGTATGATGACGCTGCCTCAATCAGGCTGGAAAATTCGTGCTCGCCTGCAGGCTCGTCGTACCGTGCAAACCTGCCCTGATGCCAATATGCAAGCCGTATGGGTACTGGCCGTGTCTGACGAAATCGTCTCTGGTCACAATGGCATTCTCACTCCAGAGCATGGTAAAGCCTTGTCTGAGGTGATGCGTATGATTGATTTATATCGAAATCAATTACCTAAACATGCGGTGGAAAGCCCTGCGAACCAAGATCTCGGCACCTTAGCGCCAGAGTCAGAAGCTGCAACATCTACCGAAGGTGAAACGCCTGTGCCACAAGAGCCAGTGATTATTGTTGAGCCTTTACCTGAAGAGCAAAGCTCACCGACACCTAAGGTTAATGCACCATTGCAGGAGCCAAACGTATCACAGGAACAAGATAAGCCTGCTGCGACTGAGGCGTCACCCGCGCCAATTAAAGCGCCGGAATCAAAGCCTGAGGCTAAGCCAAATGACGGCGCAGAACCTCAACCTAAGGTTGAAACTGAAGGCATAAAGTGATCTGTAGCTGTACGGAGTAAGTGATAGGCGATACATCTAGTGTTGTATCTCATTGAAAATAGATAATAAGCTGGTGAATAAACTTTATGAGTCAATATGAGAGCTGAGTTAAGAGCAAAAATCATCACTGTTTGTCATAAAAAAATTGAGACTCAAGGTGATAATGTCGGCCTCTCATTTTACGCTTTCTTTGCGAACAAAAATGATGATCCAGAGTTGCTTATGGAAGCGGCGACTTGGTGGATTCACACTCATCAATTAGATCATTTTGTTAAGGCTCATAAGGTGATAGAGATGATCCAAAAGGAATCGGAAGAATAGACTCCAAAGCTGTTACTGCGGATTTTTGGTTTGCCACCTGCGCCAAGTAAAAGTGATTAGCGCAGCGAGTATTAGGCTGACCATAGCCCATGTGGGGTATTTATGCTGGTGGTAAAACGCCAGCATGGGAGCGATTTCATCGCGGATTAACACTGGGCCTAATCCAAAGAGTGCCACCCAAATGCTGGTGGCGAGAGCATTACCAATCACAAATTGTTTTAATGGCATTTTAGCGAGACCGCAGCCGATAAACATAAACTGTTTTAATCCCTCAACAAAACGACTCAACACTAAAGCGGCAATGCCATATTGACCAATAACGCCATGGATTTTGTCTTCCAATTGCGGTTTTATCCACCCTTTTTTGAGTAATACGTCGCCAAAGCGCCAGCCGATAAAATATCCTAAACAGTTACCGCAGAGTGCTCCGCAAGCAGCGACGATTAATACCAATGGCAGTGACATTTGCCCTGTAGCGGCTAATAAACTGGCGACAATTAATAAGGATTGTCCTGGCGCCGGAATGCCAAAACCCTCGACAGCAATCGCGACAAATAGCAGAACATAACCATATTGCTGCAGCCAAGGCGTGAGTTCGGTGATGATATGTTGTAGCGCTTCTGGCATAGATGAAAGTGATCAAATCAGTGTGACGATTGGCCCATCATACTCGCCAACTTCTCTGGCTGGATAGATTTATGAGCAAAGTTTCATGCCCGTTTTCGTTTGCAGTGATTAGCAAGGCTAAGGCACAGGTGATATCAATTTTGCCTTAAAAATATAAAAGACCGAACTGAGTTCGGCCTTAATACGCTATTACTGTTGCGATTCGGCGACGATATGATGTCTAGGCGAATGCTGCTTGTAGCTGTGGTACTACTTGTTTCTTACGGCTTAATACGCCGTCTAACCACACTTTGCCATCAACGGTATCTTTACCGTAGGCACGTTGGGTCAGCTCCGCATCGTCAGACACAATCAACAACTCTGAACCTTCTTTCATGATGTCAGTCAGCAGCAATAAAACGCTGTGGCGGTTACCTTCCACTTTGAGCGCTTTGATATCGGCTTCTAGCTCGGCCTTGATATCGTCAAATACTGACAGGTCGATCACTTCTAACTGGCCGATACCGACCAAGTTACCGTTCATGTTGAAGTCTTTAAAGTCGCGCATTACTAAGTCACGTGCTGGCGTGCCTTGGACGGCGGATTTCACTTTGAACATTTCCATGCCCAGTTCTTTGAAATCTTCAACGCCGGCGATCTCAGCTAATGCTTCAACGCAGCGAATGTCTGCAGTGGTGCAAGTCGGTGATTTGAAAATCACGGTATCGCTCAGAATGGCGCACATCATGATGCCAGCGATATTTTTAGGGATAGCGACTTGGTAAAAGTCGAACATCATCTTGATCACTGTGTTGCTGCAACCCACTGGGCGGATCCAGCATTCTAGCGGTGTATCTGTGGTGAGATCGCCTAGCTTGTGGTGATCGACAATCCCTACGATAGTCGCTTGGGCGATATCATCCGGTGCTTGAGTCAGTTCTGAATGGTCAACGATATACACTTGCTCGCCAGCGTAGCTGGTTTTGTATTCCGGTGCTTCGAAGCCGAAACGTTCCAGAATAAAAGCGGTTTCGGGTGACAATTCACCTAAACGTGCGGCAATGGCTTCTTCACCGATTTGGTTTTTTAAATAGGCTAACGCGATAGCACCGCAGATTGAATCTGAATCGGGGATCTTGTGACCGACAACGTAAATGGG
The DNA here is from genome assembly GCF_018224605.1 of Shewanella sp. M16. Classification (NCBI taxonomy): domain Bacteria; kingdom Pseudomonadati; phylum Pseudomonadota; class Gammaproteobacteria; order Alteromonadales; family Shewanellaceae; genus Shewanella; species Shewanella sp. M16. Next base: position 17,420 of record NZ_JAGTUL010000015.1, read on the forward strand.
CATTTCAGGGACTCTCCTTTAAATTTGTGACAATTTTAGCAATATTTGGCTTTAATCGGAAATAGCCAAAGCGCATATCACTGCGCTCTTCAGTTGCTATTTCTCTAAAAATCGAACGCTCAGGTTCGGCAAAGATGGCTTAAGGTTTAGATCTTCACTTTTATCACGACTTTACGCACCGCCGTGGCGATATCGCTTGTGCCGGGCATATGCATGTCACCGGGGAAAAATAACGCAAACATGCCTGCTTTGAGTTTGATAAAAGAGGCATTGGCTTGGTTTGCCTCGTAATCAAACTCGGCGTAATCGTGTTTTTCAAAATAGGGTTTAGAGGGTGTTTGCTCCGCTAGTGGCAAGTAACCAAACTCTTCTTCACCGCTGAAAACATATTGCACATCGATATATTTTTGATGAACTTCAAAGGGTTCTGTCGACTTATGCTTGGTTTGATAGTCATTCACTATCACAAAAATATTGTCGCCATTGAGGGGATAATTGCCTACGGGTAGCTGACTAAAGTCGGTCGTCGCTAGATGTTCTAATGCAGTCGCAAGCCGAGGGCTTAAGGATTGATAAATATGGCGGTTTTTTAAGGTATCGACGATCATCGGCTACTCGACATGGTGGAAGTGAAATGGGCGAATGGTAAAGATTATAATCCGATCACCACAGTTAGGACATAAGCTTTGTCGATTGGAAGTAGGTCTAAACATGTCGGCATAAAAAACAGGCCACTGAATGACCTGTTTCTACATCAAGTATTATTAAACTTAGCTAAAACGAGTTTAGTAAGTGTATTTGGCTTCTAAAAAGTAGTAGCCACCATTAAAGCCAAAGGGGGTATTGGTTAATGGGTATACGAAGATACCATTGAAGTTATTGTTATCTGGTCGTTTTTCTGGATACACATCAAACAAGTTTTGCACCCCAGCGGTAAAGCTTAGCGCATTGGTGGCGGCGTATCTTACCGACAGATCCATCACCCATTGATCGCTATAGTTTACATCGCCCGTTGAATAACCTTCACTATAGTCACCAAAGTAGTTTAAGCGGATATTGGTTTTAAAATCCCCGAGTTCATGGGTCAGCCCAATACTGCCCGTGTTATGCGGCGTAGCAGACGTCATGCGGGTTCTTTCTATACTATCAAAGAGTTTCTTGTCTAATCCGCCTAAAATAGACGGTAGATTGATGTCTTGGATCTCGGTTTTATTATAGGCATAGGCTAAGTTCGCCCGTAAATCGCCCCAAGTGCCAATATCAAAGTCTTGGCTAACAACAAGATCGATCCCGCGAGTTCGGCTATCGACGGCATTGACGAAGAAGCGTGCTGAATCAGCATTGGTACCTGCTAGTGCGGTCGCAACCGCGGGGCTATCAGCGGGTCTTAGAGCGCCAGATAAAATGATGCGGTCATCAATCTCTATTTGGTAAGTGTCGAGCGTTACCGCTAGACCAGCGTTATTGGTATAAACAAGACCGAGACTAAATGATTGAGATATTTCAGGTTCTAGTTCGTTAATTCCAAGCGCCTTTGTCACTGGTGATAAGGTGTTGAAGGTGCCTGATTCAATAGGAACCAGTTGCCCCGTCACTGGATCGGGATTAAACAACGTCGAGATATTGCTGAAGTACAGTTGTTGTACGCTCGGCGCTCTAAAGCCTGTATTGATAGTGCCACGCAGGGCTAAGTTGTCGGTAAAATCGTAACGACCCGCGAGTTTCCAGCTCGTGTTGCCGCCAAAGTCAGAGTAGTTTTCGTAGCGTAGCGCTGCCGCCCAGTAAAACTCGTTGGTTAATTGGTTTTCAAGTTCGGCATAAATGCCTGTGTTATCGCGCGTTTCATCAACCTCAGACTCAGGGGTAAAACCGGTGAAACCTTGGCTACCCGCCGCTTTGCCATTATAGCCACCATTAATATACGAATCTTCTTCTCCGGCTTCAATTTCATAGCCGTTTTGGCGCCATGAAACACCGGTTGCAAACAGAATTTCAGAATCGTTTATAAAGGCAAAATAACGGGAAATATCCAAATTGATATTGGCTTCACGGGTCGATAGCGTTCCTGCGTCGAACTCGGTAGGAGTTTCAGGACCTAAGGAAGCATTTAAGGTATTGACGATATTATAGTTAAATGAATTTTTACCATATCCTACTGAGGCATCAATGTCCCAGTCACTCAGGTTGAATTCATAGCCTAGGGTAAGAGATGAATCGATAATTTTGGGGTTAATTTGCGGTAAAAAACCGTCGGGATACACTTCGGGTAAGTTACGGGCATCGAGAGCTAAACGGTAAAAAGCACCCGATTTAGTTTCACGTTGGCTAATACCACCAAAGGCATACAGTTTTCCGTCGGTAGATATAGGCTGAACCGCATTGATAAACAAACCGACATTATCATATTCGGCATCACCAACGTGGTGGCTCTTACGGTTAAATGTCGCTTCGCGTGGATCTGCTGAGCCATCTGCGAACTTAGGGTATTGCTGCCGTGGATCTAATCCTGCGCGGTTTGTGCTGTCTTTGTGATGCGCTTCTAGGGCGACATTCACAAAGCCATCGTTACTTAAACTTATGCCGTGGTTTACACCCACACGCCATTGCTCGCCATCACCTATGTAGGTTTGTCCGGCTTGCGCCGAGACGCTTCCCCCTTGATCGCTGTCCTTGAGTACCACGTTAATTACGCCAGCAATCGCATCTGAACCGTATTGTGCCGAGGCTCCATCTCGGAGAATTTCAATGCGTTTTATCGCTGTCATTGGAATCGCATTTAAATCGACGTTAGAGGAGCCTTTTCCCATAGTGCCGCTTAAATGTACTAGAGCAGAACCATGGCGACGCTTGCCATTTACGAGTACTAAGGTGTGGTCTGGCGACAGGCCGCGTAAGCTCGCGGGGCGCACCGCATCTGAACCGTCAGTCACCGAGGAGAATGGAAAGCTATAGCTTGGCGCCGCAAATTGCAGCGCTTTAGCGGTTTCGGTCATACCTGTTGATTCGAGTTGTTCGGCAGTAATGATATCGACCGGCGCAACACTGTCAGTTGCCGTGCGTAGTGCTATGCGTGAGCCTATGATCTCGATTTTTTCGAAGCCGGTTTGTTGCTCTGCGGCTTGGACTGCTGGAATAACCAATGTGGATGACACTGCCAATGCGATAACGGCTAGACGCATAAAAACCTCTCAATGATGTTTGTGACCCAATACTCGAACTTAGGTGTGCAGATAAAATAACAATCTGATGCCGAGAAGGTTATCACTGTAACAATTGTTACATTAAGACGTAAATATGCTAACTCAGAGCCTAGTGTTCTAAATAATATTTAAAATGCAGTTGAATATATTGATGAAAACCTCATTATCGACCTGCGTGCTTTTGAGGCTTTGTACGGCACAATACACGTTGTCGCATGCACATTGCGACTGAGTTAAGTCGATGATATGAATTGTTTATTGACGTGCGCCATCGTGGTTTAATGCGTTATTTTGCTTTAATGGCATTGATTTGAAGGAACACAGATTTGTCAGCGTTACGATTTCTCGCGGGAGCAACGGCATTTAACACCTTGGCAGAACAAGGTCTTAAATCTGAGCATTTTACCCAGCTACTTGCCGCCTCTGGTGGACCTAAATGGCTTGGTATCGCTGGGTTAGATAAGTATCTGTTTGCTGAATTTTTCAAAGACAGGCAAACGCCTTTATATACATTAGGCGCTTCCTCTGGGGCTTGGCGTTTAGCGTGTTTGGCGCAGCAAGATCCCCTCATAGCCTATGGTCGCTTAGAGGATTTTTATATTGGTCAGCGTTACGACAGCATGCCAACACCGCAGGAAGTCAGTGCGCAAGTTAAAGGCGTAGTGCAGGGCATTTTAGGGGAAAATGGTGGCAGGGAAATCGTTAATAACGCTCATATTCACAGTCATTTCATCGTGTGCCGTGCTAAACATTTAAATCGTTTAACGGCAAAGCTTCCGCTTGCGGCGGGGCTGGCGATGACGGCGGCGACCAACTTAGTGAGCCGTCGGAGTTTAGGTTGGCATTTTGAGCGTGTGGTCTTTAGCCAACAAGCTGCAGCATCTCCCTTTTTGCAACTCAACGATTTACCCAGTCAGCAGGTTGAATTAACTGAGGCTAATGTCGATGCTGTGATGTTAGCAACGGGGTCGATTCCTTTGTTGCTGGCCCCTGTGTCCCAAATTGAAGGCGTTGCCGATGGGCAGTATTACGATGGCGGCATTACCGACTATCACTTTGATTTGCCTTTATCCTGTGCCAAGGGGCTGACGCTGTATCCGCATTTTTATCCGACTATCAGCCCTGGATGGTTCGATAAATCCTTGAAGTGGCGCCAAGGTCGCGCTAATTATCACAATGCGCTAGTGTTGGCGCCATCGGCCGAATTTGTCGCTTCATTGCCCTTTGGCAAAATCCCCGACCGTGAAGATTTTAAACAACTGGACACTGCGCAGCGGATGCAATATTGGCGCACGTCTGTGGCTTTGAGTGAACGTCTTGCAGAGGAGTTTGCCTCGGTTGTTGCGAGGGGAAATGTGCTGGATCGGCTAGAACACTTTTAGGTTGAAGTGATTTGGTCTCGAAAACTGGATTTGACATGACGTGGTTGAAATGCCCTGATTCAAAATAGTGGGGTCGCAAATTTCTTTGTGCGCTCAGCTGCTTCAGGAAGGAAATTCTTTCACCTGCTACACTCTACAATAATAGGAAATACGAATGCATTGAGTTCGTTTCCTTCTATTTGGGGCAGGAGGTTGCTATGCAAACACGAGAAATGGCGTTACTCATGCGCGATGCCTTGTTACTGCCACAGGGACGGGTGGAGGTTCGCGTGGTTGACCCAGGTCATCTGCGCATGGTGGCCGATGTATTCAAGGGCAAGTATGTGCTCGCCTTTGCCACCATTAGACCCAGTGGTAGTCCGCCCTGTTATCCCACAGCCACCCAATGTGACATTATCGATTTTAATCAGCTAGAAGATGATTCACTCAGCATAGTGCTCGAAGGGCGTCAACGCGTCAGCATCCTCTCAGCGGCGCAGGCCAAAGATAAGCTGTGGATGGCGCGTACTTTACCTTGCCGTAACTGGCAAGAAGAGCCGATTAAAGGTGAATTTGAGTTGATAAGCGCCGCATTAGAGCAATTTTATGAAGTGAATCCCGATCTGTTTGAGCTCTATTCTCAAGTGCATTTGGAAGACGCCGCTTGGGTGAGCCAACGCTGGCTCGAGGTTTTGCCTATGTATAACAAAGATAAATTAGTGTTAGTGAATCAGCCTGATTGCCACAAAACCTTGGACTTCGTGCTGCAACTCATCAAGTCCCATGTGGACTGAAAAACCACAAAAAGGCTAGAATAGCGGCTTTCTATAGCCGCTTTTTTTGTGATATGACTGCATCTGCCCGCGCCGCCCAACCTTCTTACATAGTGCTTCCTGTGAATGTCACAGATAAACCCACAGTGTTTGCCTTTCTTGCACAACATTTTGCCCGTATAGGTGAAGATGTATGGCGTCAGCGGATCCTCGATGGAAAAGTGCATTGGCGGGATGGCAGTTTGATCGCCTTGGACACTGAATATCGCCCTGCGGCACGGGTGTATTACTACCGTGAAGTGCCGGTGGAAGCGAAAATCCCCTTCGAAGAACAGATCCTATTCCAAGATGACAACGTTATTTTGGCCTACAAGCCGCACTTTTTACCTGTGACCCCAAGTGGCAATTATGTGAACGAATGTCTGGTGCATAGACTAAGATTGCGTACTGGCATTGATACTATCGCGCCCGCTCATAGGCTTGATCGTGAAACCGCTGGAGTGATCCTGATGACGGTCGCGCCTGAAACCCGCGCGCTCTATCATCAACTCTTTATCGACGATGCGATTCGTAAAGACTATCAAGCGATTGCCAAGCTGACACCTAATATTATTGAACAATATCAACAGGGAAGCTTAACTTTGCCCCTGCATTGGACGGTAACAAACCGCATGCAGCCGAGCGACCCGAGCTTTACCATGAAAATCGTGGAAGGTGAGGCGAATACCCATTCCGAAATCAGTTTAGTGGCGGTAAAAGGCGATGTCGGTTTATTTCATTTGAGCCCGATTACCGGTAAAACTCACCAACTTCGTGTGCATATGCAAAGCTTAGGTATGCCATTGTTAAACGACAGATTTTATCCAAACTTATTACCCAAAGGACCGGATAACTTTGCGACGCCTCTTAAGTTGATGGCACAGCGTTTACGTTTTATTGACCCTGTGAGCGGGATGCACCACGACATGCAATGTCAAGGTTTTGAGTTTTAGTCAGCGGAAAGCATTATTTCCAGTCTGTTTAAAGGAAATAATCGGGTGCAATTGTGTGCTTGGCCCTGTGATGGTATGAATACAATCTGCAGTATCTGAGTCTCTGCCATAGGGAGCCATATTACGATTGTTTAAAGGAAGTCCATTATGACCAAATCTGCGATCTTCTCTATCTTGCTTTGCGCTGCAGTATTAGTGGGGGCCATGTATTTTGGTGACTGGACTAAGCAGCCTTATCTGAATGACATTGCCGCCGAGATCCGTAAGGCGAGTGCGGTGATTGAACCGAAGAAACCAAGTTCGTCTGGCACATCGACAGCAGAAGCCGATGCCGAGCGGGATCAAAGCCCTAAGATCATTTGGGATCAAATGGCGCATGAAAAACCGTCGAATAAGTCGCAGCCAGAAGCACTGATTTTCAATCAGGCTCAGCCAAAACCTGCTAAAACCGATGAAGCGTTATCCAAAAATACGCCCTTGATGGATTCTGGCTCTGGTGCCACTCAGCCTGAAACGGTTAAACATAATAAACCCGTTTAATCTGTTATTCCTGTTTGGGTGGTTCGAACAGGGTTTCGCTCATATCGCCATGTAAAACCGCAATTTTTGTTGGTGCACCATCATCAGCTAATTCCAACATACCTATTCCGCTTTTATTCACTAGACGTTTACTCGGCTCACCATTTGGTCGCCTGCCACGGAGCAACATACGTTTACGTTTTGTCAGCAAGTTAAGTGGTGAAAAGTGGCCATAAAACCAGCCATTGAGTTTATCGAAAATCGGTAACAGCTTCTCGGGGAAGTGATTTTTAATACCGCTGCAGGTGATTTGGTAGATGTTAGGGCTACTGCGTCTAAAACGAATACTGATGTCGTAACTAAAGGAGTAATGCACATCGCCGGAGAGGATCACAAACTCCTCTGGGGTTTTACGGTGCATAAAAATACTCAGCAGTGCATTGGCGGCGCCCGGGTGGGCCATCCAGTTTTCGGCGTCTACTAACAGGGAACCGCCGATCAGAGTGGCTGTACGCTGCACAGCTTCAATCAACTTGACCCCAAACATGGGCGCAGGTGAGACGATAATGACCTTCGACTGGCCGAGTAACTCTTGCTGCAAATCCATTAACGCCTCCCAATCCATCAAGCCGGAAGGTTTTGCGAGATTAGATTCACTGCGCCAGCGGCGGGTACGCGTGTCGAGCACGACCAGTTTGGGCGAGGACTCTAAGGTGTAATGCCACTGCTCAAATTTAAGTAATTCATCGATGAGCAGATCCTGACTTTCGCTTTCTTGTCGCGCAAAAAACGCATCGAGCAGCGGGCGGATATCGGCGGCAAATTTATCAGGCGCGTTGCCAAGTCCTTGGAATAAGGTGTAGCCGATTAAGGCATTACCAATAATGCGTTTTGAAAATGCGTGTTCGTAGGCCGCTTGTTCCCATTTAGCCGTCAGGTTCCAATCATCGGTGACGTCGTGGTCATCAAACATCATATAAACGGGAATGTGCGCCATAAAGCGCCTGACTTGCCCCAGCCCAGCTTTAAAGCCGAGCAAGTGTTGCCACTCATTTTGCCAGCGGGCGGTATTGGCGGGTGATAAGCCGTCGACATCCTTCGAGATATTCACTAATTCCCACAGCTCAGGTGACCAAGTGAGTAAATACAGGGCGATGATTTCATTTAGGCTGACCAAATGATTTACGGCGATGGAGGAGGTAAAAATGGGGTGATTGCGATACCAACGCCACAGCGCGGTTTTGGCCGGATATTGGGTATGAGGCAACAGGTTTTTATGCCGTTGATACAAATATGCGGGCTGATAATGAATGTCTTCGCTAGTGGTGATGCTCGCGCCTTCAAATTGCTCATGTTTAAGACCAAGCAAATCGATGACTTGCCCTATGGCGCTTAACATAGGTCCCGCAACATCATCAATATAGACCTGATCACCACTCATTATGATAAGTGCAGGGCGATCATCCTCCGCACCCCTGTTGATTATCTTGGCTAAATGGGTATCTGCGGCGACCAGTGCATCGTCACTGTGGTGATGCGGATTGCGGCAGGAACCGTGGAAGACTTGGGTTAATTCAGGCGTGAAACGTACACTTGGCGTCGACGCATCGCCATAGTTCAGCTGGCTTATCGTGGCAAAAATATCACCATGCTGAGCGGCAGACACTTGGTAAGGTGTGACGATATTGGGCGCGAGCAACTCTGGGCGCGACAGTATTATTAGATATTGATGGGCATGTTGCCCGAGTGGCACATAGTGTAAATCGGCATCCTGCAACAGGTACTCTTGCTCACCAAGACGCAGCTTAAGTTCAGTTAATGGCTCACGACTTACAAACCACAGGGTAAAGTGTGAGGCATCGCAGTGGCGCAGCATGGGGCCAGCTAATATCAGAGGAAGTGTCGTACTCAAATTCTGCCTATGGGTATTTGGGTTAATCTTGCATGAGTTAACCCTAAGTAAGTTTGGTTTAGAAGAGTAAACAAGTGCGTTGAATATGAAAAGCTTTTAGAATTGTTAGCCATAAATATGCGTTGAAACTGAATGGGGCGATATGGCTAAGATTATGGTCACGGGGGCGACTGGGCTACTCGGTAGAGCTGTCGTAAAACAGCTTGAATTAACAGGACATGAGGTTATCGCCACGGGTTTTAGCCGCGCAAGTGAACGAGTGCATAAACTCGATCTTACCGCCCCTTTGGGTGTCGAGGCATTTATCGCCCGCGAGCAACCGCAAGTGATAGTGCACTGCGCCGCCGAGCGTCGCCCCGATGTCTCCGAGCAAAATCCGCAGGCGGCATTGGCGCTTAACTTAACCGCGAGCCAAGCCTTAGCTATGGCAGCTAAGGCCAATAACGCTTGGCTTATCTATATTTCCACTGACTATGTGTTCGATGGCACTCAACCTAAGTACGCTGAAGATGCAGTCACTCATCCGGTTAATTTTTATGGTGAATCTAAGCTAAAGGGCGAAGAAATCGTGCTAGACACTAGCGCTGATTTTGCTGTGCTACGCTTGCCAATCCTTTATGGCCAAGTAGAAAAACTGAGTGAATCTGCTGTGCTAGTGCTGGTTAACCAATTGATTGAGCGTCGCGCCCAGGGTGTTGATCATTGGGCGATACGCAGTCCAACCTCGACCACCGATATTGCCCAAGCCATAGACAAGATGATTGCACAGCATATTGAACATTCTACCGTGCAGGGGATTTATCATTTTAGCGCCGCAGAGACTATGACTAAGTATCAGATGTTGTTGACCTTAGGAGAGATTTTACAACTCAGTACAGCGCACTTAACGCCTGAGTCGACGCCGACAGATAACGCCAAGCGGCCAAGGGATTGCACCTTAAGCTGTGCGCGTTTAGCTGCGCTGGGGATTAGTTCTGAAATCAATTTTGCCACTGGCGTGCGCCAAGCATTAGAACAATCGAGTTGTGCACTTGCCACGCTCGGACTCACTCTGTAGGAATCGCCATGGCTAAGATCTTAGGGACCAGTCTACAGGCTGCCGACCAAGTCGCATTACTGCGAACCTTAGGTTTGTTGCTGCAAATAGGCTTAACCACGTTTGCCGCCGATACTTTTGGTCTTAGCCTGCAAATGGAGCCGTTAGTGCATGTGTTAGTGCTAGAGGTGTTATACCTTTCGCTCACATTGGCGCTACGTAAACCCTTATTTGCTAAGGAGCGCGGCCTTTTTATTGCGCTCAGCTTAGACACATTATTTTGGATATCTTGGTTGCACTTTTCCGGCGGCGCGACCAATGCGTTTATTTCGTTATTACTGTTGCCGATTGCACTTGCGGCTGTGACTTTGCCAATCTGGGCGCCTTGGGCACTGACGGCAATTTCAACCTTTGCCTACAGCCTGATGATCTTTACTGTGCCCGAATCCCCTATGCAGCACCACGGTATGGACATGAGTTCCCACTATTTAGGCATGTGGTTCAACTTTGTGATTTCAGCATTGGTGATGACAACCAGCGTGGCGTTAATCACTAAGCGTATGCGCCGCCAAGATGCGCAGTTAGCCTATATGCGCGAAGGGCAATTGCGTCAGGAGCAACTCTTAGCCCTAGGCACAGTATCGGCGCAGATGGCACATCAACTTGCTACGCCGCTCTCGAGTCTGAGGTTATTACTCGACGAAGTAAAAGAAGACATGAGCGATACCTCGATAACGATTGTCGAGATGGAAACTGCGTTAGGTCGCTGTGAACATACGCTTGCCGAGTTGAGATTAGCGACGGAGTCGATCCGCGATCGCCGCCAGCGCCCACTAAAGATCATTGAGTTGGTGGACAGTTTGAAGCAAAAAACCTTGTTGTTAATGCCGCAAACTGAACTGAATTGGTTGATTACTTGTATGCCAGAACAACTGGCAGAGCAAAGTATTCTGACTGATATGAGCTTAACGCCAGCCATCATGGCCTTGATTGAAAATGCTGCCCGCGCCAGCGCCGAAACCATAGGTGCGCCGCAGGTGGGTATCAGTTTAGATATAGCGCCAAACGAAGAGCAGATCTACTTGCAGATCCGCGATTATGGCACTGGTATCGCGCCCGATTTATTGCCACAGTTGGGCACCTTACTCATAGAAAGTCCCAAGGGTTTAGGGGTTGCTTTGCTACTCAGTCATGCCAGTTTAGAGCGTTTGGGTGCAGAGTTGATTTTGGCTAATCATCCCCAAGGTGGCACTGTGGCACAAATTCGTTTCACTATATTAAGGGCGCCGGCGCCGTCTGTATCACACAAGACTAAGGCTAGTGACGAGGTAAGTTCATGAAACGTTTGTTGATTGTAGAGGATGACCTTTCCCTTGCGAGTATTTTAGGCCGCCGATTAACACGCCATGGCTTTGAATGCCGATTAACCCATGATGCCAGTGATGCGCTGCTGGTGGCGCGGGAGTTTCGTCCTAGCCATATTCTTTTAGATATGAAGCTTGCCGAAGCCAATGGCCTAGGGTTAATTGTGCCGCTGCGTCATCTGCTGCCCAAGGTGACTATGGTGTTACTCACCGGCTACGCCAGTATCGCCACTGCGGTGGAAGCGATTCGTCTCGGCGCCGATAATTATTTAGCTAAACCTGTGGATACCCAAACCTTGCTCGCCGCACTGGAAATGGATGGGCATTCCCATACTCTTCAAGAAGATGAAGTCGACGATTCGCCACTTAATCCTAAGCGTTTGGAGTGGGAGCATATTCAGCAAGTGCTCAATGCTAACCAAGGCAATGTGTCCGCCACGGCTCGCCAATTGGGAATGCATCGTCGGACGTTACAACGTAAATTGCTGAAGAAACCAGTGGGTGAAAGTGGACATTTGAAGTAACGATTCATCCACGTGTGGGCAAGGAGCAACAGGCAACAGCTTAAGGCAAACCTTATGAGGTACTGAGGCTGAGCCGTTTGACCATAAAAAATGCCACTCAAAAGGGCTGAGTGGCATTAACAAGAAAACGAGAAGTGAATCGATGAATTAGCGCTAGGATTTTATGCTAGCGCCATTGCACGATTAGGTTATGCGATTAAAAAGTAACGGTTTCTTCGTTTGAGCAAGGGCCGTTAGTTTCACATACTTTATAGGTGAAGCTTGCGCCAGCTAGGTCGGTGAAACGGTCAATAAACGATGAGCTGCTTGAAGTACCCACCGCAACACCGTTACGGAAGATAGTGTACTCATCAGCGTTGTGACCATCCCATTCGAGTGCAACACGTATGCTACCGCGACGAGATTTGTTAGCGTTTTTCACTGTCATTTCTAACGCCACTTCTGGCACTTCAACCGCAAATTCTGCCGAAGTGCTTGCTGTTGCGCCATCGTTGTCAGTTACAGTCAGTGTGACTGTGTAGCTGCCTGACTGGGCATACTGATGATTGACACTCGCACCTGCGGCATTTGTACCATCACCAAAATCCCAGTTCCATGACGTCAGGTCGCCATCGCTGTCAGTACTGGTGCTTGTGAAGCTGCCGTTACCGTTAGCAAAGCTTGCAGTAAAGCCTGCAGTTGGAGCTTGGTTTGGTGTGTCATCGCCGTCATAAGCACCCACTAGGCTCACACCTGTGTAGCTGCTATAGCCGCTGACCATCACCCAATAAGTTCCCGTTTGAGCAGGATCAATAGCACAGCTTTCGGCATTACCTGACTTGTATGGACGACAGTCATAGCTGCTAGACGTCGGCGCTTGACCAAATTTAACATACATGTCCGCATCACCTGTGCCGCCTGACATATTGAAGCTCAGGTTAGTTGCACCGCTAGCGACATCTAGTTTGTAGTATTTTTTGCTACCTGACGCACCCGCTAAACCTGTCACAGCAACACCGTTGGCGAGTTCAGTAGCTTCTGGTGGTGGCGGTGGTGGTGGCGTTTCACAAGGTGTGATACCCACAGCGGCAAACGCAGTAACCACATCGTCAGCACTTAAGCCTAAGTCAGTTGCGGCCGATTTTACACCACAAGCGCCTTGCCAGAATAAGCTGTCCGCCGTCCAATATAATTGGTTAGCGACTACGAATGTTTGGAATGCTTTGCGCGTATCCCAACCTGGTAAGTTAGCTAAAGTGTAGAAAGCTTTATTGAATACACCTGAACTGTGGTGCACGTCGATGCCATCATAGTAATCGTCGATATGACCGATTGAGATACCGTCTAAGGTTGGATCTGCCATGTAGCGCAGTGCACCACTGCCTTTAAAGATATCGGCGCCGACTAACCAGTCGTTTGTGCCGTGCATGTAAAATTCAGCGGCTTCACCCGCCATATCTGAGAAGGCTTCGTTCATGCCGCCAGATTGATCTGCGTAAACCAGCCCTGAGTTTTGTTCAGTGAAACCGTGACTCACTTCGTGTGCCGAGACATCTAAGCTCACTAATGGGTGGAAGGTTGTTGCGCCATCACCGAAGGTCATAGCACTGCCGTCCCAGAAAGCGTTTTCGTAGTTGTTGCTGTAGTGAACTCGCATCGTTAACTGAAAGGTTAACGGTGCAGTGTTGTACCACTCGCTATACATCTTGTAGATCACGTTGCCGAAGTAGTGCGCATCGTTTAATGGCGAGTAAGCACCGTTGATCTCTTTGACTGTATTGCGCGGACAAGTATAAGAGAAGGGTGTGGCGCCTGATGTGGCACCGTTTAGGTTAACGGTTTTCACGTTAGGTGAGTTCATGGTGCAAGTGTCACCGCTCACTTCAACGTCTAAGTAAGAGAAATCCGTACCGTATTCGTATTGGCCAGTCTTGATGTTACCGCCTGGACCTGTGCCGGTTGCAGCGTGGTTAATCCCTTCCCAACGCTTGAGCACTTCACCTGAGTGTGCGTCAATCATAGTGAATGGACGGCTTGGCTCATCGCCATATACCACAAAAGACGTCACATAAACGAGGCGAGTTTTAGCGGCATCATCGAGGTAAAGCCATAATTTTGCTTGTTTGTTTTCAGCTTTTAGGCTTGCAACGGCTTTGTCAGACTTGCCACGGATCGCAATATCTAACGCTTTGTTAGCCGTTAAAGTGGGTTTGACAAAATCAGCCGACTTTTCAATATTTTTTAATACGCGGCCAGACATGTCGCTGTAAAAGCCCATGCTCGATTGTGACGTCGCAACAGAGAAACCATAAACAGGTACGCCATGGAAATATTGTTGTAAACGTTGTTTTTGCTTGCCTTGACCTAGGTTGAGTTTTTTCTCTACTTTGAGTTGGCTACCTGCGTCTAAGCTGAACTGAGACACTAAGTTATTGCTTGAAGACGCGCTTCTAAGAGCACCGACATCGACAACATCGGCAGCAAATGCGGATGTGCCTAAAGTGGCCGACACAGCAATGAAGAGTAGCGACAGTTTTTTGTTTAGCATCATGCTTGAAATCCTTTTTCCGTTTTGTAAATAACGTTGGAATGCCATACAGCTTAACTGGCTCGGGCGAGCGTTTTTTTATTGTGATTTCTACAGGGTCGTCGGCATCCCTCTGCCATGGCCGCATAGAATGAGCTGTTGCTCAGGCGGGAATTCTCAGATTTTTATTCTGTGCAAAGCGTGAATAACCGCATGACTCTAGATGTTATTTAAATGTAAAAGCGTTAACAATCGTACAAAGGAACTATCTTCAACGTTCATTTAGACGCTTTTAAATCTGAATTAGGACTTTTGGGTAATAGGGATTTAGCCAAGCGGAAGGGTGATGCACTTGAGTGTTTTAAAATAATTTAATGATTTATTTCAATTGTTTATTTTTCAGTGTCCTTGAAAAGGCTTGGTTAAGGATGGGTCTGTGCGTTGGTAGGCATCATCCTATCAAGGGGTTGAGATCCTCGGCTTTGATTTATTAACTTAGAAAGACTCCATCGGAGTTGCCGCTGCTTGACTTGCTCTTCAGCTTATTTCACCAAGGTAACTCTGTGCCATCGTAGGCAAAAAAACGCCCTGTTTGTGCGGGTGTAGCATTGGCTATGATGGGCAGTAAGCAGTTTGCGACATACTCAGGTGTAAACAGTTTGCCTTTGGGGACACTCTGTTGAAATGGCTGAGATAATGGCGTGTCTGTCGTGCCCGGATGCAGAGACAACACCACGCCGTGTTTCATGGTGCGTTGCCACTCAATCGACAGTGTTTTGAGAAACATATTCAGCGCGGCTTTTGAGGTGCGATAGCTGTACCAGCCTCCTAATTTATTATCGGTAATACTGCCGACTCTCGCCGATATCACCGCAAACCTTGCCGAGTGACTTTGTGTTAATGCCTTAGCAAAGTGCTTTGCCAACATGATGCTTGGTAGGGTATTGAGCGTTAAATTGTGCTGGAAAAAGTCGATATCAAGTGACTGTAGGCTTTTTTCTGGCCCTTTATCTTGGGTGTGTAAGATGCCGACACAGTTAATAATCCAGTCTAATTCAGTGAGTTGTTCACTTAGCTGTTTAATCTCAGCTTCATTGGTCACATCTAATGCATGCCATTGGATTTTCTCCTGCCTGTCTTGGGGAAGATGATGCCAGTAGGTGGCGTGCACGGTTGCGTTGGGATAGTTTTCTTGAATTCGCTTAACTATGGCTTTGCCAATACCCCCACTCCCGCCGACGATAAGTACTTTCATCACAAACTCTCCTATCCAAATATCTATATCAAGCTATTTATATCAATGAGTTACTATATCAATGAGTTACGCTTAGCATTACTTCGCTACAAACGGTTTAGATGAACGAGGTTGTGTTCCGCTGTGGCTAATATGGCGCTTCTTACGGACTCGTCCATTTTGTCCCAAGTCTGGTATAGCATGCCGATCCTAGGATTTTGCGACAATCGCGCGCGGTGTTTTTCCATAAAATGCCAATAAAAGCTATTGAACGGACAGGCAAGTGCACCGCTGCGCTCTTTTATTTTGTAATGACACCCGCTGCAATAATCACTCATTTTATTAATGTAAGAGCCGCTGGCGGCGTAGGGTTTAGTGCCGACAATGCCGCCGTCGGCAAACAATGCCATGCCGCGGGTGTTGGGCATTTCAACCCATTCGATGGCGTCAACATACACGCCTAAATACCACTCATCGACTTGATTTGGCTCGATTTCGGTTAATAAGCAGAAATTGCCGATCACCATTAAGCGCTGAATATGATGGGCGTAGGCAAAATCTAATGATTGGGATAAGGCTTGTCGCATGCAGCTCATCTTAGTGTCGCCATGCCAAAAATAATCGGGCAGCGTCCCATGGGCATCGAGAGCATTAGTGCTGGCGTACTGCGGCATATTGGCCCAGTAAATGCCGCGAACATATTCTCGCCAACCTAATATCTGTCGTACAAACCCTTCAACTTGGGCGATATCAATCTCAGCATTCGTTTGATAACTGTCGATGGCCGCATTGATGACTTCTAACGGGCTGATTAATTTACTGTTAAGGCTGAATGATAGTCGACTATGGTACAAGCTCCACTTGGCGGGATGTTGCGCTGTCATGGCATCTTGAAAACGGCCAAAGGAAGGCAAGCAAACCTGACAAAAATACGTTAATAATTCGAGGCTTTGCGCACGGTTTATCGGCCACAGCAATGGCGCATCAATACGACCCATGGTCGGGATTTGGTGACGCTCAAGCCTAGCGAGAATTTCAGTTACATCGAGGCTAAACATTAATGGCTCAGGCAAGACTTTTATATCCTGAGTTTTAAGCTTTTGACGGTTGCTGGCATCAAAGTTCCACTGCCCGCCGAGTGGTTTTGCGTCTTGCATCAAGATGTTGTAACGTTTACGCATGCGGCGATAAAAGTGCTCCATCATAATGTGTTTGCCGACGGGGAACTGCGCATCGATTTCGTCAAAGGGTAAGATAAAGTGCTCTGTATCGACACAGTTCACCACGGCAGTATTGAGCTTAAGTTGGCTCAATTGCTCAAGCAGGCGGTATTCATCTGGCCTTTGGTATTCAAACTTGATCGCGCCAACCTGCGTCACTTGATGTTGAATGAGCCCCAGTAGATCGCTATAGCCCTGAGTGTTATTGAAGGTGTCATCAAGGGTGAGATAGAGCACTTGGTGCCCTTGCGCCCGCAGCTCTTGGGCAAATTGCGCCATTGCCGCAAAGAAGGCACATATCTTTTGCACATGGTGCGTCACATAAGTGTTTTCTTGGTGCAGTTCTGCAATCACATACAGTACTTGATCATCAACGCGGTTAAACCAAGAATGCTGGGCATTGAGTTGATCGCCTAAAATTAACCTGACTGTATGGAATTGCTGTAATTGCATTAAGTGGACTCGTTGAATGACTTTCGCGGTTAAGCATTTCGCGATGGGATATTGCCGGACATTACGAATTGGGTTGCAGTGAGGATCACAAAGCAGGGTATTTGTCGTGATTTCGACAAGGAGGTTTATCTGAACTTGGTTTGATAGCTTTTAAAGCAAAGTCGGGGGGCACCCCTTGATTTTCAATCAAGAGCCCTTGCCGAACAACGTCCATGTCTAACTGCCAGTTCGCCATCCTTGGCTCTCGTTCGTACCGCTGTTTCGCAGCACTCACCCTAGCGAAGTTACATGCATTAACTCTTTATTTATAAGCAGGGCTTCGTGCTTATTCAAAATCGCTAACGCTTACGGTGGTACATCCCTATTAATTAAATAAAGAATCCGAAAGCTAACTCGGCATCCATGCCTCGCTCATGCGATTTTCTTCAACGCCCTTCAGCAACTTTGCAGGTGAAGGTGAACTTCTGAAGTTTTAGTGTTGTTTGTTAGTATTTAAAAAGAGTACTAACACTCCATTTTTAAAATTTAACAATGGGAGTCTAAATAACACGAGCTAATTCATATAATAAGGCTGGTGAAGCACGTTTTATATTACAAAAATGAGATTGGCATCCTTAGATATAAAACATCGGCCTAGACCGATGCTTTTGGGTTGTCTGATGCAATAAAATTCACATAAACAGTGAGATAGCTAACCACTAATCCCAATATACTGTATAGACATGATAGCCAGCATACGGCTTAGGGGATAGTTGATGTTCGCCATAGGGCCAGCCTGTCCCCATTCCATCTGCCGCGATTCCTTCAATCCATTCTTCCACTTCCGCCAGAGGCGCACAGGTAAGAATATGAATGTTCTCAGCTGCAGGCCATAGCTCATCATCCTCAAGTGCTTCGGACCATTCATCGTGCATCCCAACATAAACACCTTGCACATCTGACCTATGTTCGATTTCTTTCAAGCAACGATAGATTTCTTTGATGGATGGTCGACCATAACCCCAATTATTGGGTGCGATAGACTCTTCATCTTCGTTTTCTAAAAAGTACTCATTTAATGTCACTACCGGACAGTGCTCTGGATCGGCGGTCGATAAGGCGCTTAATTTATTGAGTAATTCCGTTCTCGTTGTCACTGACAATACTCCATTTCTAAGATTTGTTTCCAGCGAAGGTTTAACTGTTTTATCACATATGCAGGGCTAATAATAAATCTGGCCATCCATTTTAGAGCAACAATATAATGCACTTTCAGGTTGCCTACAAAGAAGCTGTTTTCAAGACTCCCAGCTTAAATGGCGTGGTAGTTAACCTCCGACTATGCTTTGATTAAGCATTAAACAAGGAGGTTTATATGCCGCGTCCTCTCAGAATTCAGATAAGCCTTGAAGACATTCCCTATTACCATTGCTATAGCCGCGTTGTGCGGCGTGCTTTTTTATGTGGCGATAATGCCTATTCTGGGAAAAATTATGACCATCGCCGTAGTTGGGTTGAGTCACTACTGTTTGAACTTGAAGCCGTTTTTGCTATCGATGTTGCAGCCTTTGCGGTGATGTCGAATTATCTGCATGTGGTGTTGCCAGCCGATATCGACAGTGCCAATCGTTGGACTGACCGCGAAGTACTTGAGCAGTGACATAAGTTGTTTAAAGGCGATAAGTTAACGCAAAAATCCGTTTAAGGAGAGCTAGTTGAGGCGCATGAGGTCAACCGATTAAAGCATTCAATCGCAATTTACCGCAGGCGATTATGCGATATATCATGCCTAAGTTTTCAAAAGAGTGCGATGTTTGAATGAGCTAATAGCAAGACAAGCAAATCAAGAAGATAACTGTACAGGCCGCTTTTAGGAGGGACGGTTTAAATCACTGGCCTTACTTGATGAAGTTGCTGATTTAAAATGGTAGGCCTGATAATTTTCATTCCATTATCCTTGACCATGTGATCGCAGTGTTCGCGCTTCCTTATGCTGCAAATGGCGCCATCAAGCGCTTAGGGATAACTCATTTTTAAATCAAAGTTGGCGAGTCACTGGCGTAATAGTCTTAATCGTTGGGTGCATTGATCAAAAAGTTATTATTTTATAGTATGTTACTCAATTTTAATGCGTTACTTAACGCAGCAGGAGCTTAGTTTGTATGCGGGAATATGATGGGATTGAAAAGCGTTATCAAAGACCTGATGCCGATTTAGCTAAAAGTTTGATGATTATCGAAAATTTATTGGGTTTTACGCCGCTAGAGGATAGGTTGGAATTTGATTTGTCTTTTTGGGCTGGCGGCTCAGGTGTATTTGATAAGTTGGCGGTTTCATGTTCTGTGACTCCCGAGCAAATGGTACTCGCGCAAGATAAGTTGAAACTCTATTCCCCAGAGGCGGCGATAGCATTGGATGAATGGCGTGATGATTTTATTTGGTTAGTGGAGGATGAAGACGTTTGTACCGATGTGCTGGTTAGGTCGGCGCATTTTATTAATGAAAATAAAGCGCCATTTCAAGATGTTTGTCTTAAAACGCAGTCTATTTATTTCGCTTATATGAGCGATGTGAATGGCTGGACTGCGGTATGGGGTCAGCAAGATAGGCTCAATTATGCTTATTTCTGTCAAGGATAGCCTTTATCTTTAAGTGATTACCGGCAATCGCCAGTTAAGTCTTATTCACTAGTCCGTAATCAAGGGCGTAGCTTTTAAGCTTGGCATCGAGAGCATCTAGATCTTTATAAAACTCGTCATCGAGCTTATCGAGTACGCTGTACAGGTCTTGGTTATCGGTGGCGGCTAAACGACGATCTCTGTCGATTGGTACTGGCTTTTCGCCAAACACGGCCTGTTTTGCTTGGTGCAGTAAGTTTAACGAGTGGCTTGCTCCCATTTGGATAAGTCCACGTTCAGCGAAGGCGTAATGCTCACCTGAAGAGTTGTCGAAATACTGAATAAATCCACCATTATAGACCTCGCCAGATAAGCAGTTCACCGCATAGTAGTTTTGTTCCTCTGGTCTAAGCGTATAAAAACCTTGATCTTTGTTATGTACCTTTACAACAAGATCTCGCCAAAAGGCTCGAAAGGGACAGGTTTTATCGAGTTCACGCTCTTGTTGGTAGTATTCCTTCGCACGCTCGAGGTTTGCACGTATGCCATTTTTGCAGGGCATGCATAAACCCTCATTTTTTTCGGCGGTACTCGGAAGGATTAAGGTGTTACATTCTTGGCAGGGGATTTTTTCCGACATGGTCTTTCCTTTGATACTCAAGTCAGTAAGAGAACTCACAGCTTCACAAGCTACCCATTGTTAAATTCTCTGTTTCTAGAGTTTACATCGCACAATTAAGCGTCTATGCACCTAACGTACTAGTTGTACTTTATATTCATCGCGATCAGCGGTTCGCGTGAGGCTTTTTCGGCGCGTAGGCGGGCGAGGTATTTTTCCCATAGATCCACTTGGTGGGTGGCGAGATCGTAGAGTACTTTCCACGAGAATAGGCCTGTGTCGTGGCCGTCATCGAAGACAATTTTTACTGCGTAGTTGCCGACGGGTTCTATGGCACTGATGTTGACGTTTTTCTTGTGGGTGACCAGCTTTGGATTACCGTGACCATGCACTTCGGCCGAGGGCGAGTAGACTCTGAGCATCTCGCAGCTGAGCTGATATTGCTCACCATTATCGAAACTGATTTCTAGAATGCGCGATTTACGTTTCAGTTTAAGATCGGTGACATTGGGCGTTGCTGTGGTCATAGGTTGGCTACCAAGAAAATGCTAAGGATAGGATAACGACTCATTAAAATAACACCTGACTAATGTAACCACTCGCGGCCAAGGATACAAAGGGTAAGCGAGAGCCTTGGTCAGGCTTTTTCGTTTAAGTCACACTTTTGCATTTGAGTCGTTTACCGCCAAGTCGTTTGAGCTTGGCGGTGAACGGTTTAGTACTAGAGGATAAAGCGGCTGAGATCTTCGTCTTGGACTAAGTTGTCTAAGTGGGCGCTGACATAGTCGGCGTCGATAACAAAGGCGGAGCCCGATTTTTCCGATGCCTCGTAGGAGATATCTTCCATCAGCCTTTCCATCACTGTGTGTAAACGACGGGCGCCGATGTTTTCGGTGCGCTCGTTCACTTGCCATGCGGCTTTCGCAATGCTGTCGATACCCGATTCGCTGAATTCAACTTTCACGCCTTCTGTGCCCATCAGCGCGATATATTGCTCGGTGAGCGAGGCGTGTGGCTCGGTTAGAATGCGTTTAAAATCATTGGCTGATAGCGCATCTAGCTCGACACGGATCGGTAAACGACCCTGTAATTCAGGAATTAAATCCGACGGTTTAGACATCTGGAATGCGCCAGAGGCGATAAACAGTATGTGGTCGGTTTTTACCATGCCGTGTTTTGTGGTGACTGTGCAGCCTTCGATCAGCGGCAGTAAGTCACGTTGTACGCCTTCACGGGAAACGTCTGGGCCTGAGGTTTCGCCGCGCTTACAGATTTTGTCGATTTCGTCGAGGAACACTATGCCGTGTTGCTCAACCATTTCAATGGCTTGTTCTTTTAAATCTTCTTGATTGACCAGTTTTGCCGCTTCTTCTTCGATCAATAGCTTAAAGGCTTCTTTGATCTTCATCTTGCGACGTTTTGCTGGTGCTTGGCCCATGTTTTTAAACAGACTTTGCAGCTGGTTGGTCATTTCTTCCATGCCTGGAGGCGACATGATTTCAACACCAATTTGCGGTTGGGCCACATCGATATCGATTTCTTTATCGTCTAATTGGCCTTCGCGTAGTTTTTTGCGGAAGACTTGACGGGTATTTGAGTTGGAATCGGTTTCAGTGCTTTCCCAGTCGTTTTTCGGCTTAGGCAACAGGGCATCGAGAATACGCTCTTCGGCATTTTCTTCGGCGCGTTGGCGACATTTGCCCATTTGCTGCTCGCGGGTCAGCTTGATGGCGATATCGGTCAAGTCGCGGATGATTTGCTCGACTTCCTTACCGACATAACCCACTTCAGTGTATTTAGTCGCTTCGACCTTGATAAAAGGCGCGTTCGCCAGCTTGGCTAAACGGCGGGCAATTTCAGTTTTACCAACGCCCGTTGGGCCAATCATCAGAATATTTTTTGGGGTGACTTCTTGACGGAAATCCGCGTCAAGTTGCATCCGGCGCCAGCGGTTGCGCAGGGCGACAGCAACAGAGCGTTTGGCCTTTTGTTGGCCAATAATGTGTGCATCCAGCTCGTGGACAATCTCACGGGGGGTCATTTCAGACATAATATTCCTCACGGGCTGTTTAGTAATTGAGTTCTTCAATCGTTTTGAATTGATTGGTGAATACGCAGATATCCGCAGCAATAGTCAGGGATTTTTCGGCGATTTCTAAGGCTGACAGCTCAGTATTTTGCAATAGTGCAAGGGCCGCCGCTTGGGCATAGTTGCCGCCTGAACCAATGGCGACTAAGTCGTGTTCTGGCTGAACGACATCACCATTACCTGTGATGATCAGCGAGGTTTCCGCATCGGCCACGACTAACAGGGCTTCGAGTTTACGCAGCATACGGTCGGTACGCCAATCTTTGGCGAGCTCAACGGCCGAGCGCAATAAATGGCCTTGGTGCATTTCGAGTTTTGCTTCGAAACGCTCGAATAGGGTGAAAGCATCGGCGGTGCCGCCTGCAAAACCTGCCAGTACCTTGTTGTGATATAAGCGACGCACTTTTTTGGCGTTACCTTTCATGACGGTATTGCCTAGGGAGACTTGGCCATCGCCGGCGATGACAACTTGATTATTACGGCGTACTGATACGATAGTGGTCACAATGAATCCTCTTCTGGCCCGCAGCAAAAGTTGCGGTGGATGATGGGATATATATGGGGATGGATGACAATAATTCAAGTAATCGCGGCAAATGCCAAAGGAGTTTGCGATCTTTCGCGCTCCTTTAGCAATAAAAATAAGCGCTTACTGGGAAAGGGTGGATCGACCTACAATAGTGCGGCCATCGAAGGGATAGTATTTAAGATCCCAGTTTTCACTGCCGAAGCTGCGATCGTCCGAGACATAATTGAAAATGCAGTAAGCATTGGGATCTTTTATGTCGACGGCACCATACCAGTAAACAATGTCGACATTGGGAACTGTGCGCCAAGAGTATTGATCGGCAATGACAAATTCATTATTAGCCAAAAGACCTTGCCATAACTGACCACAATAATCGCCCTGCAATTTAGCACCGGCATCAGCGGTTGCAGTCTCTATTCCTAGTGGAAATCCTGTGGTGGTCGAGTCGAGTTTTCCGTCACCATAACAGGCGAGATCTTGGGTATAACCAGAGTTACCGCCCGCAAGCCAGCAACTGTGATAAAGCTTAACACCAGAGGCAAAGGCCGCAAATGCGGTTTTGGCTCTGGCATCGTGAGCATCTTGGCCTAGGTTTAAAAACCGTGGTGCTGCGACGACGGCCAAGATCCCAAGGATGATAATGACCACAACCAACTCAATTAATGTAAAACCTTTCGATGACTGCAAACGACTCATATTGCTCACCTATTTGTTAGAGGACAATATTCTAACGGAACTTTGATTTGCAATCAGTAAGCCATTGATAATATTTAGTTGTTTAACATTGCTGTTACATGGTTATGCAGCAAGATGGCAAGCCATCACTTCACCCTTCAATGCAATCAGCCGAATGTAAACGGCTTATAAAGCCATTTTGTCTATAACACGATAGCGGGTTTGTACGTAGCCATTGTCGTACTGCTGCGTGTGAATTGGCATTAATTGAATCGCTTGAGCTAAGTCGCCAAAGAGGGGAATACCTTTACCCAGTAAAGTGGGGATACGAGTGAGCGTGAGTTCCTGAATTAGCCCCGCCGCTAAAAAGCCTTGGATTGTTTGGCCGCCATCGATATAGAGATGTTTGAAGCCACGCTCTCTGAGTTGTTTGCTGATATTTACCGCATCGCCATTAAGCACTTGCACGTGCTCACTTAACGCCGCCGGTACTGTTACACCGCTGCGACTTAATACAAACACTGGGATATTTACATAGGGCCAATCGCAATCGAAGGAGAGGACTTTTTCAAAGCTTTTTCGTCCCATTACAATCGCATCGATAGTGTCGATAAAGGCATGATAACCAAAGTCTTCATCGGGATTAGTACTGGGGTGCTGATTTAAAAAGTCGATATCCCCATCGGGCGTTGCGATATAACCGTCGAGGGTCGCGGCAATAAAAACGGAGGCTTTCATTCATCTTCCTAAATGCTATTTTCGAGCGTGTTTCTCTAATGATTCTTTCAGTGCCTGCTGTTGAGCGAGGCAGTCTTGTTTTGCTTTGCCTGACATATCGTTACACATTTGACCTTTATCTGGGCCTTCCAATATGGCGGCTGCAACATAAACTGCGGCATCGGCTGCATTGCATTCTTGTTTGCTGTAGGGGGAATTTGTATCACATTTTGAATTAAGCGGCCCAACGCAGCCACTCATACAGGTCAAGACTAAGGTGCTAAAGCTGTAAAGGTTTGAACATTCGCTCTTCCATGATTCTTATTATTTGAGACGGTTGGAAAGTATATAACTGCTTTGCAGACGGAACTAGAATTGGATCGTTACATTTCCACTTTAGTTGTTATCTTGGAGGAAGGCATTCGCAGATGGAAGCAAAAAAATCCCCGAGGGTATAGTTACCCTCGGGTGGAGGTTCAAAAAGCAGTGGATTTCTTGAGCGCCTGCGGGGCACAAAGGAAGGAACCTATGGTGTGATTGTGCGGGCTGATACGATATTTAACAAAGCCAAATGCGCAAACTGCGACAGCTTGTCGCAGGCTGGATGAAAACTGTGTAGTTACGGTATCTTGAATGGGCGGGGTAAAAAGGGTTTAACGGTTAAATCCTTATGCGTGGCGAGAAGGCTTAACGATTGTTTAGTGACCACGGGTGATTGACTTATAAGACAGAATTCAGATTGCCTAAGTGCTGCACTAGCTCTGCCATATTGTTCACTTCGAGCTTTTTCATGATTTTTGCGCGGTGTACTTCAATCGTGCGCAGGGATAAAAACATCGCCTCCGATATTTGCTTGTTAGTCATGCCTTGGATCACATGGGCTAACACTTGCTGTTCGCGCTCGGTCAGTTGGTCAAACTTATGCTGCAGACTTTGCTGCTCGAAGGCAGCTTGGCTTTCACGCTGTGCCTTTTCAATCGCTTGTACTAATGCCTTACCCGATACGGGTTTTTGAAAAAAATCGCAGGCTCCCTTACGAAAGGCGCTTAACGCCATAGGTAAATCGCCGTGGCCAGTGAGAAATATCACGCCTAGCGGGCTGTGGGTTTCCAGTAATTTTTGCTGCACTTCTTGGCCGGTGATTTCCGGCATTCGGCTATCTAAAATCACGCAGCCCGCCTGTGATAATGCACAGTGCTCAAGGAAGTCGCGGCCGCTGTTGAAGGTTTGCACTTGATAGCCAAATTGTCCGAGCATAAAGCCCAGTGAATCCAGAATCGCTTCATCGTCATCGACTAGATAGAGTGGCAATTTTATCGACATTGTGTTCCTTGTGGGGCGGTAAGCATGCTATCAGCTTAAGCTGGGTGCAGAGTGGGCTCAATTTTAAGCCTAGGTCTTGGGAGATACATCACTAAATTAGCCGATTCCCTCTGGGCATAAACCAGAGTTTGGCGGCATTTCACAGCTTGATTTTTATCTGCGAGCTAAAGTCGTTCCATGACAATGGCATATAAGAGTGGGTAATAGAGGCGATGACGATTGACTCTTGGTGTAAAGCGATATTGATGGGATTCTTGCTGAGTATCATTGGGCTTAATCCGTCCTATGCCAACGAAGCGACAGAAGTGAATCATTTTAGAGTCGGAGTGCTGGCAAATCATGGCGTGTTACAGGCCAAGCAGCGTTGGCAACCTATGATGGATTACCTCAGTGAGCAAGTGCCTAATAGTCATTTTGAAGTCGTGCCTGTGGATTTTAATGGCATGCGTAGTCAGTTACTTGAGCATGATTTGCAGTTTATCGTCACGAACCCTGGGCAATATCTGCATCTAAGTAACAATTTCCCGTTGTCTTGGCTTGCGACAATGAAGAGCCGTAAGCATCAAGGCAGCACTTTTACCATAGGCGCGACCATTATTGTCCGCGCCGACAGCCCTATCCGCACCTTGCAGGATTTGCGCGGGCGCAATGTGGTTGCCAGTGATCCGCAGGCTTTGGGGGGGTATCAAGCGGCCATGGGGTTACTGCATAAAATGGGTTTTTTACCCGAACAGTTTTTTGGGCAAGTGCGCTTCCTCGGTTTCCCGTTAGAACCGCTTATCTATCAAGTCAGAGATGGCAGTGCCGACGCCGCAATAGCGCCTTTTTGTACCTTAGAGGAAATGATCGCAACGGGTCTTGTTAATCAGGGCGATTATCGGGTTATCCATCCTGCAACGCCTGCAGGATATGATTGCGAGGTGAGCACTCAGTTATACCCAAACTGGTCATTCGCTGCGGCGGATACGGTTTCTCCTAAGCTGACGATGGCGATTACCCGCGCCTTATTCGATTTACCCGCCGATCATATTGCAGCTATTACCGCCGATACTTTGGGCTGGACTGCGCCCGTGAGCCAGTTAAAAGTGATTGAGTTATTTAAAGAATTACAACTACAGGGAGCATCTCCACCACTTTATCAAACCGTATACAAATGGATGGCAAAAAATAAAGAATGGGGTGGCGCACTGTTGTTTATTTTTATTATTTCCACCATTTATCACCTGTGGCTTGAATATAAGTTTCGCCAGAAAAGTGAGTTTTTAGTTAGCACTGAGCGCCAATTAAAGGACAAGGCACTGCAGCTTGAGCGACTGCAAAGTGCGGCGATTCTTGGGGAAATAGGTGCCGGACTTGCCCATGAACTCAATCAACCCATAGCCGCCATTACTCAATACAGCGAAGGTGCCATGCTGCAACTGGAAAGGCTTGGGCAAGATAATCCGGAACTCTATGATGTACTAGGTAAAATTAATGCGCAGTCGATTCGCGCCGGAACGGTTGTGCATCGTATTCGCGGTTTACTCAAGCGGCGTCAGGCCAAGACCGAACCTTTAGATATAGTGCCAGTGGTGAAAGAAGCTTTAGCTCTGTTGCGGCGCGAGCTAGACCGAGCGAATGTGCAAGTGAATGTGCGAGTGCAGGGTGAGCCCTTTGAACTGATGGGCGATAGCGTTGGTTTAAGTCAAATGTGGGTCAATTTAGTAAAAAATAGCTTAGATGCGTTAGAAACCTGCGGCGATAATCGTGTGCGTCAATTATGGATCGATATCTATTATCATCCAAATGAAATCAAAGTGTTAGTTATTGATAATGGCGAAGGGCTACAGGGGCAGGCGAGTGAGTTGATGGCATCTTTTGCCTCAACCAAAGATGCGGGATTAGGGCTTGGCTTAGCCATCTGTAAGGATGTGGTCACCCGCCATCACGGCAGCATTCAAATCGAAAACTGTCAGCAATCCACGCAAGCTTTACTGCCTTGGCAACAGGGCTGTGTGGTGACAGTCGTACTTCCCAAGGAATAAATTACCATTAGGGCAGTGGATAGCTTTGGGAGAACTGGCTGAGCTTTTCTACTAAAAACTCTATAGTGCGACGGACCTTATGGCTGGGATAATCGGTTTGTAGGTATACCAATTGCAGTGGGATCGGCGGGGCTATTTTATCGGCTAGCACTAAGTGGAGTCTGCCTTCGGTCACATCTTGCGCCACATCGAGCCAACTCTTATAGGCAATTCCACGACCTGAGAGTGCCCAGTCGCGGATCACTGCGCCATCGTTACAGAAACGTTGGCCCCTGACTTCGATTTCAACAGGCGCGCCGTTATGACTTAACTTCCATTTCTGCCATGGCTCACCGCCGCGATTTAAGATCAGTACTGCGTGTTGGCTAAGTTCATTTAGCGTGCTTGGTGTGCCGTGTTGTGCCAGATAAGCGGGTGAGGCGACCAGTACCCTTGGGGTCATGGCGAGCTGACGCCTTTTAAGGTTTGAGTCGTCAAGTTGACCATAGCGCAAAGCCAAATGGATATTTTGGTCGATTAAGTCTGTCATATGATCGCCAAAATACAGCTGCACTGTCAGTTCTGGGGCGCTGTCCATCAATTCATCGAGCCAAGCACGGATCTGGCTGCGACCAATATCCGAAGGTAACGCGAGGCGTACTTCGCCCTTAAGTTCACCCCTGTGTTCGGCTAAATTGGCGCTGGCGGTTTCGAGAATCGCCAGTGCGGGTTTCGCCGAATCGAGAAAGATCCGCCCTTCTTCTGTGAGCTGTAAGCGCCGCGTCGAGCGAGCAAATAGCTGACATCCTAGCTTTTTCTCTAATCTTTGCAGCGCGGCACTTGCCGCTGCCGGCGTCATGCCTATTTCTTTACTGGCTGCCGAGAGACTTTCTAAGGCTGCGATACGCAGCGCTAATTGCAGATCGTTTAAATGATACATATCAAATTATTTTTGAAAATGATTTTAATAATAGCCTGATTATCAATATAGATTAACTAATGCACAATTGCACCACTGATGTTTCATCTTAATTTCTGGTTCGGAGTGTGTATGAGTCTATTCATGTCTTACAAATTAGCGTCACTGGCATTAAACAATCGCATCGTGATGGCCCCTATGACTCGGGCGCGTACTACGCAGCCAGGTAATATTCCTAATGATCTGATGGCGCAAT
Organism: Shewanella sp. M16; assembly: GCF_018224605.1. Taxonomy (NCBI): domain Bacteria; kingdom Pseudomonadati; phylum Pseudomonadota; class Gammaproteobacteria; order Alteromonadales; family Shewanellaceae; genus Shewanella; species Shewanella sp. M16. Next base: position 46,241 of record NZ_JAGTUL010000015.1, read on the forward strand.
ATTATGCCCAGCGCGCCTCGGCGGGGTTAATCATCACAGAAGCGACACAAATCTCCGATGACAGCCAAGGTTATTCATTTACGCCGGGCGTGTATACCGCTGAGCAAATTGAGGGCTGGAAAAAAGTCACAGCGGCAGTGCATCAGGCTGGTGGTAAAATCTTTAATCAAATTTGGCATGTTGGCCGTGTATCGCACCCGATTTTTCAGCAGGGTAATGCCCCGATTGCGCCATCAGCTATTGCGCCCGTTGGCACTAAAGTATGGATTGTGGATGAAGCGCATCCTGAAGGGCAAATGGTGGATTGCCCAGAACCTAGGGCTATGGTGCAAGCGGATATCGACCGTGTTGTGGCCGATTTTGCACAGGCGGGTGTGAATGCGGTTGCGGCGGGTTTTGATGGCATCGAAATTCACGGCGGCAATGGTTATCTGATTGACCAGTTTTTACGCACCAATTCAAACCACAGAACTGATGCCTACGGCGGTACTCAGGAAAATCGCATTCGTTTTTTACTCGAAATTGTCCAAGCCGTGAGTGCGAAAATTGGTGCCGATAAAGTCGGGGTTCGCCTCGCCCCTTACGTGACGTTTAAAGATATGGCGTGTCCTGAAATTGTAGACACTATTCTGTTAGCGGCTAAGCATTTATCGGCATTGGGCGTGGCATATTTACATCTTTCAGAGGCTGATTGGGATGATGCGCCGCAGGTGCCAGAGTCCTTTAGAGTCGAGCTGCGTAAAGTCTTTAAGGGCAGCATTATTGTTGCGGGTCGCTATGATGTGGCGCGTGCCAATGAAGTGATTGATAACGGTTATGCGGACTTAGTTGCCTTCGGTCGACCTTTTATTGCGAATCCTGATTTGCCTTACCGTTTAATGCATCAATTGCCTTTATCTGCATTCGACAAAGGGCCCTTGTTTGGCGGTAGTGCGGCGGGTTATACCGATTATCCTACACACAACGAAGCATTGAGAGCCGTCATCCGATCCGCTGACGATGAGGTGGCATAATGGATCGGGTTAACACTTTGTATGTTCAACGCTTACCCGCTTGGCTCAGTTTAAGTCTATGGTTTTCAGGCTTTATAGGTATCGCTATTGTGGGTTTTAGCTTAGCAAGTCTGAGCATGGATGCGTTAGCCGCTCAAGGGGCAACAACACAGGATAGTGTAAAGTGCGAGCGGCGTTAGTGCCAAAAGTGGCGGCAATGGAAACGATTTCTGATGAATCACCGCAGGCACAAGCTATCGCCCGCGCCGCTTTGTTATATGCCAGTTTTTGGCACACGGGCGATGCAAGTTTTGCCCACGGCGCATTGGCGACTGGTTTTATCGACCGTACTCTGCCCGCTGGCCGCGCACAGGGAATCACGGGTCCACTCGAAGCCTCAAAGGCATTTAGGGCAGCGGTCTCCGATCTCTCTGTTTCAGTTGAGCATTTGCTAGTCGTTGGCGATCGTGCAGTGGTACGTCTGCGTTTTAATGGCCGCTTCACTGGTGTCTTTGGTGAGCAAAAAGGCCAAGGGCAGAAAATCGATTTTCGTGCTGTTGACATGTATCGAGTACGGGATGGTTTCATCACAGATAACTGGCACCTCGAAGATTATCAAACGCTATTTTCTCAATTAGCTGCAGGGACTCAATCATGAATCAACGTCGACGATTTTTAATGGCAGGTGGCGCCATCGCTGCTGGGTTCGGCCTAAGCCAAACGGCGCTTGCTATTGGTTTACCATCATTAGATACCTTAGAAAATGACTCCAAAAGTTCAGGTGGCAATGGTATGAACAAAATATTTTGGCCAAGTGGTGAGCAGTTAGTGATTTCAATCTCAATGCAGTTTGAAGCAGGTGCTCAAGATAAAAATGCCGAAGGGCCGTTTCCGCCGATGGAAAAGGGCTATCCAGATACCATCACCCCGACTTGGTACGATTACGGTATGAACGAAGGCATTCCAAGGCTGCTGCGCTTGTGGCGTAAGCACAATATCAAGGTGACTTCTCACATGGTTGGGCGCGCCGCTGAACTACATCCTCAACTTGCCAAACAAGTTGCAGATGAGGGGCATGAGATTTCGGGCCACGGACAAACGTGGACGCCACAATACAGCATGTCGCCAGCAGAGGAACGCGCCTCCTATGTGGCGAGTATTGAGACGCTGCAAAGGATCACAGGTCAGCGCCCCTTAGGTTTTAATGCCTTTTGGATGCGCCACAGCACTCAAACCCTCAATATTTTGCAGGACTTAGGTTTTATTTATCATATCGATGACCTATCGCGGGACGAGCCTTCAATTATCCCTGTAGGAAATAAGCCCTTTGCGGTTGTGCCTTACACTTTACGGAACAATGATATCGGACGTTTTGGTGGCAACACTGCCATGACGGCCGCGGCCTTTTTGCAGGAACTAAAGGATGAGTTCGATATGCTCTATCAAGAAGGTTCGACGCAGCGACGGATGATGTCGATCAGTGTGCACGACCGTATTGGTGGCGCTCCTGGACTTGTGACCGCTTTAGATAAGTTTATTCAGTACGCTAAAGATCACACCAATGTAGGCTTTATGCGTAAAGATGCCATTGCTAAATGGGCGCTGGCGCAAAAGGACACACCGACCAATCCTGCAAGAACATTTTAGCCTGCTGTAGCTTTGTTGGAAGAGGTTTTAATGGTTAACAAAAAGCGCGTTGTTTAACGCGCTTTTTGTTTTTGGGAACCCTTATTACTGCGAGTCGGAAGCGATTAACGCATGGCCAACATGGCCCAAGTGCGACGACCTTGCTCCAGAATTATCCCCACGGCAAGTCCCGCAGCGGCGTTGATGGCGAGGCAAGTCACCGCGGTTGATAAAATCACAAAGATACAGAAGGGCTTACCATCGATTAAGCGTTTCGACCACGCCAGTTGCAGCCCCGCAGTGGTCAGTAAACTGCCGAGGATTGCCATAGGAATAAGGCTTAATAGCCAAGCGATATTAGTACCCCAGCACAGGGCTATCATTAAGCACGTACTGCCAAAAATTAACGGCGCCAGATAAGTGCGAGCACCAAAATGGTATTGCACCGCAAGTCCGCCCGCACCGTGGCACATTGCCGAGGCACCAAAGGGCGCGAGCAATAAGTTGGCAAGACCAGAGCTAATGGCGAAGTTTTTGGGCGTGAGTTTGGCGGCATCTTCAGGGAATTTCTCCTGTGCCATTACAGACGTGGCAATGACCGCATTGGTTAAAGTTAATGCCAGTTGTGGCAAAACCAACAAAAGGGCGGCAGAGGTCCATTCAACTGATGTCGGCCACGCTAATTGAAATGGCGCTGTCATTGCTTGAATATCAAAGTTAGTGGCTAAATTAGTTTGTGTACTTGCTTGCCAAATCATCCCCGCTGCTATGACTAAGGGCATGGCAAGGTAGCGCAGCGGCAAAAATTTACTGATAAATAACAGTACAAATGCCCCCACGCCAACCAGCCAAAATTCACTCATCATCTTAGTGCCCATCCACATCAGTTGCAGACCTATGGCGAGTTGAATGCCAACACTCACAGCTTGGGATAACTGTTTGGCTAACCAAGTGATAGCGCCGCTAAAGGCGAGAATTAACAGGATAATGCCCATTAACATGGCGCTTGCCTGCAACATGCCTGGGGTTAAGCCCTGAGCAATCACCAGTGCAGCGATGACTTTCATCGGTTGTACCGGAATCGGGCGACGGTAAAACAGCGCGCTGAGAATAGCGAATAGACCAAACCCCAAAAATATCCCTTGGGGCGAAAATTGATTGAGGGCAATTAGCCCTAGCACTAAAGGTAAAAAAGTGCCTAAGTCGGCAAAAGCGCCACTGGTTTCACCGAGTAAACGGTTGAATGAAGGATTGGATACTGTTTGGGAAATTTTGCCCGAGGTCATACTGATTGCCGTAATTGAACACGCTATGACTACGCAAAATAAATGCCATAAAAATCAGATGATTTGGGGGGTAAACAGAGTCAAACTACCGTATTGAGTCACTCAATGAGACAAACTGGGGCAAGGTCGAAGAATGGCTGAGTCTAATTGTCTTTTTGAGTGAGAGTAACAAGATAATAAAAAGAGAGATCTTAGTGAACACTAAGATCTCAAAGAGTATTACTGGGAACTCGATTTGGTTCATCAGCTGTGTTCACTTCGATGTCTTACTAAAAGTAAGATATCTGTGATGCTCAAATCAGTGAACGATTCAATCAAGGCTGTTTGTGTTTTGGCCCTTGTTTATTTTTCATCGGGTCACCTTGATAACCTAGGGCTTGCCAATCGAGTCTTGTGCCTTTGTTATGGCAGTCGTTACAATTTAATGCTTGCTCCTTTGGTGACACCATATGGTTTATCCGCCACCACATTTCAGTGGCTGCAAAGTCATATTCACCACTGTATTTGATGCCTTTCTCAAGCATAGTCGTGTTCGCTTCCATTCCTAGTTTTGCCGCTAAGTTCCAATCAAACTCGCTCCAGAATCCCCCATTGCCATAGGTTTTCGGTGTGATAAAAATATTGAGTTTTTTATCGTAAATCTGTTTACCCGTGTGCACCTTGAAAGGATAGATTTTTGCTTTGGCATCATTTATATCCCCAATGGGATAGGTCAATTTAGTGACTGTACTCGGATCCATTTTATCTCCTGCCATATAAGCATTGGCTGTGCCGTTGTACCAAGCGTATTGGGGTTTGACCATTTTTTCCCAAACAAAATCTCCTTTTTTCTTTTGGTAGGTATGCTTACCGTATTGGTCGAGTGCTTCTTTTTTATCATCTCCAGCCGTTGACCAGTCCCAGCGCATTTTTGTCGGTTCGTTTTTAGCAAAATACGGAATATGACAGGTTTGACAGGCAACTGCCGCTGTATGAGTATTGAGTTTTTTGTTCGCGTGCGGTGCTGATTCATGGCAGTTTTCACAGCCAATATGGTCTACACCACCGGGTGAAACCCCCATAGCATTACCTGAGATCATGTGTTTCTCAGTGGTGTGGCAGTTCTGACATTGAAAGTCATTACCGTCGCTATCCATATGCACATCCGTCGCTTTGTCTGGATAAGACATGGATGAGTCTAAGTCCCCATGTTTTACCGCGTCACCACCGCCACCATAGAAGTGGCAACTACCGCAGTTATCCCGTACAGGTTCGCCAACGTTTTGAGCTATTTTAGTCAGATCGAGTTTTGCCATAGGTTCACCTGCGCCAGCGGGATCTTTAACATAAGTTCCTGTAGTGTCGTGACAAACTAGGCAGTCGACTTTGGTTTTATCTTTAAAGTCAAAGTTACTGTCTTTCCAACCATAACCCGCGTGACAACTGGTACAGCGGGGTTCATTGCTGGAAATGGCAACGCAGAAGTTATTAATGCTGTTTTTCTTACCTCTTACGACTGTCCTATCGGGAAGTTTTTGTTCTAACTCCCAAGTCCAATGGGAGGTTTTCATCACGTCAGTCGCTTGATTTTCATGGCAGACTAAACATTGTGTGGTCACCTGTGAGCCTGTGGTAAACGGGCCTTTAAGTGCCTCTTTATGGGGATTAGCGGCGTAGGCATTTAATGTCATGCCCGCTAAGGCAATGAGGATGAGCTTATTCATTTTGTACTCCCGCCCTCGATGTAACCGAGGGCTGATAGCTGTTATCAATGACGGATTAGAAGTTGATGGTGAGTGAGGCGTTGACATCAAACGCGGTATCAACCACTGGCAACATGGAATAAGCAGAGCCAGCTAGCACATCGTCGATTTTTTGTGGAGCACCCACAGGTGTACCGCTGCCTGTGTACTCGTAGTCGTAATAGAGGCCAGCAAGTTTGATAAACATTTTGGGGTTAATATCAAAGATGTAATAGGCTTCTGCTACATGTCCTCGGGTAGCTAATTTACTACCAATAGGGTCATCCTGTGCCTGGGTAAAAGGCGTCCAATATTCGGAGCCGTAGTTATATTCCAGACCCAATTTGCCGTAGGGAGCAGGAATTTGTACGCCGACATAAATACCATAACCGTCTTTGGCTTCGGTATCGTCACTGGTTTTTGGCACCATAATAATCTCAGTACCAGTGCTGTTTAGCTCGGCTTCAAATATGGCATCGGATAACATGCCGCCAAACATGCCCGCGTTACCGTTAGGCTCGGCGCGAGTCCAGCCGAATGATGTAAACCATTTGATATCGTTTGCTTCTTCGCGCGCAAAACCAATTCCTCCTAGATACATGTCGCCGATAACCCCGCTGGGTTGTACTCGGGTAACAAAGTTAAAGTTGTCGAACTTTTGCATATCTTGATACATGGTGGGGGCAAAAATCCCTGCCAGTTGGGTAGGGAAGGCCATGGTGCCTTTAAAGCCGTCGTTCACGTCTTTGGCGCCAAACAGGGTGAACTGGAGGAAGTTAGTGCCATCGTTGATCGCATCGATATTAAAGCCACCAAGGTGAGTATCCTTGGTGACAATATCACCAAACATTTCGCCATTTCCCCATTGTGATTCAAATCCTTGGCCGTAACAGAAACGGACGACTTGGCCTTCGATACCTGTGATTTCGCCTAGGTTGTAGCCTAAGGTGGCGCCATCGAAGTTGAAGTTAACTAAATGTCCTGAAGGTGTGCCGCCACGCATTTCATTCTCGCGGTAGTGACTGGGTGGACCATAGGTGGAAGGGCGACGACCTATGGAGAGATAAAACTCTGATCCATTAATGTTTTTCCAATCGAAATAGGCGCGTTCAACCCGCAGCCAGTCACCACTGGTATTGCCGCTACTGGTACCATCCATAGTGAAAGACCGCCAAGAATCAAATACTTGAACTCCGGTAGAATCACCCCAGTTTTTATACATACTGAGGCGGCCAGCAAAGCTGACGTTATCCCATACCTTAGCTTTCAGATTTAACCGCAGGCGAGTGGTGTAAAAAATATCGTTATCTATGTCCTGTACACTTTTGGGCGCGAGCACATAGGGCATCACGCCCTGTAACATGCCATTTTGGAAGGCTGCAGCAAGGTCTGGATTAGCTTGCATCATTTTCCCTAGTGGGGAGTTGAGATCGTTGGGCATACCGAAAGCGCCGGACATGGCTTTGGCACCAAAGTCGTTGAAATTGACTTTGATGGCAGGATTCCAGACAACATCGCGGTAATGTAGTGAATGAGCTTTAGTGCGGAAATCACCTGTAATTTCAAGGCGGTCTAACGATGTGTGCCGCTCGGTTTTGTCGACGCGATTATTGAGATCATCCAATTGCTCGGTAATATCGGCAAGCTTCTGTTTTAACTCGGTAATTTTTTTATTTTCCTGTTGTACATCATTAGGTGTAGCAAAAGATTGGCCTGACATAAACAAGGCATTGGCAACGAGGATTGAGATAAGAGTACGCATAAGGTTTCTCCCAGAGTTGTTCTGTTGGCATGATTGCGCTAAGTGCATTTCGCCAAATTTACCCAATAGGAGTCCCTGAGGTGTGTTCCCCATTTTTCTCGAATTGGGTTTTTAATTTTTAATTCAATGTGTTAGTGAGCAGTTGCAGGGGAGCTCTCTACCATTGTCTTAGGCCATAACGTTGGCAGAGATCAACCGCAGGTTTGGGGTTGGTCCGAGTCGGCGGCGTGGTCATACAAAAATTGCTGTATATCCTTGAGGTCTTGCTCCGAGAGGCCATTGAATACCTCTGGTTTGAATTTGTGCTTATCTTTATCAAAGAAGCGATCCCACTGGCTCATCGTTTTGGCCATTGGCGTGAGTTCACCACCTTCACCGCCTTGGCTATGGCAGGCTTTGCATTCTTTTTTGTACAAATGTTTACCTTTCTTTGGATTACCTCCCTCTGCGGCATACGCATTAATACTCAAGCTGCCGATCACTGCCATGGCAATTGCTATCTTAGTTGACGTTTTCATCATCTCATTCCTTACTTTTCGTGATCATTTACATTTATTTGTTGGTTAAGTGTTTTTATTGATTCCACTTTGTAAATTAATTTATCAAATCCTACGGTGTGTAAATTTGAGGTATATCACTTTCATTAAAAAAATCTAATTGATAAAAAGTTCATTGATAAAAATCTAATTGATAATGTTGTAGAAGGGTGTGATTATTTTTTTTATTTTTTAAAAACAATGAACTAGTCAACGTGCTAAATTAGCGCTGATAACTTTGAGTTTCGAGTTTTGCGCCTAAAGCACAAAAAATGGACTGTGATTAAGCTAACACTTTGTAAAATATGCACTCACTAAAGTAGTGATGTTGAAACTTAGCAGCTGTTTGGCAGGCTTTATTGGGAAGTAAATAATGCCAGAGTTGACTCTGGCATTATTGATTTTGGGGATAGGTTTGGTTGTCTTTCGAAGCAAGATAACTTAGATAAAAGTAGACTCAGAACGGATTAAGGTTGCTGGCGCGTTGGTGCTAGAACGATTTCGCGTACGCACACATTTTGCGGTTGTTGCCATGCAAACAACGCAGCAGCGGCGACATTTTCAGGGGCGATAACGCCGCCCATTTCTTCTTTCCAGTCATGGTAACCCGCTTTAATGTCATCGCTGGTGGTATGGCTCAACAACTCGGTTTCTACTGCGCCAGGGGCGATAGTGATAAGGCGTACGTCATCCATGGCGACTTCTTCACGAATGTTTTCTGTTAAGGCGTGCACGGCAAATTTAGTAGCGCAGTAAGCGGCGTGGTTTGGAAAGGTTTTACGCCCCGCCACTGAGCTGACATTAATGATAGTGCCAGTTTTGCGAGCTTTCATGTCGGCTAATACCGCATGAATACCATTAAGCACGCCCATCACATTGATATTGAGCATGCGGCTCCATTCGTTGGGATCTTGCACATCGATTTGGCCCAGTAGCATGACTCCCGCGTTATTGATAAGACAGCCGACCGGGCCAAATTGTGCTTCTGCTTGGGTTATGGCTGTTTTAATAGCTGCGCCGTCGGTGACATCGACGCTGATAGAAAGGCTGTTTGGTAATTCAAGCGCTTGCATTGCTTCAACTCGGCGTGCCAGTAATAGCAGCGGGTGGCCTGCAGCGCTAAAGCTTTTGGCCATAGCGGCGCCAATACCCGATGAAGCGCCCGTGATGACAACCAGTGATTTAGTAACTTGATTCATTAGTATTTCCTATTAATTGGAGCCAATGTAAGCCGTAAACAAACTGTTGTTCGGCGTCTTGAACCTGTTAACCAGTATAGGCTGGGGATTTTCAGTCGAAAAATACTTATTCCAGCTGGATATGATAGGCTCAGCCTATGGCACTATTGTTGAAATTTGTGCTGAACTCGTCGGTTGTCGGAGAAGATTAAATGGTCGATTTGCGTTTGCTGCGTTTCTTTATCGCAATTTTTGAAGAGAACAATATTACCTCGGCGGCTAACCGTTGCTTTGTGAGCCAGCCTTCACTGTCTGCTGGGTTAAAGCAACTCGAAGAAGAGCTTGGTGGTCAGTTATTTGAGCGCAGCAAAAAAGGCGTTAAACCTTTGGACAGCGCGCACTATCTATACCCTTTGGCGGTTAAATTAGTCGAGGAGGCGAGTAAGTTACCAGGCTTGTTTATGGCGAAGGCAAGCCGGCAAAAGCTACGTTTGGCTGTGATGCCAGACTTAAGCCAGCGGCGTTTGGCAGGATTTTTACAACAGGTGAATCAAGCCATTGATAAGTTAGATCTTGAACTGGTGGACTATCAAAGCCCTGCAGATTGCCGTTTAAGCATCGACAGCTTACGCCATGAAGATGAAGTATTTTTTCCGCTGTGGGAGGAGGATTATGTGCTCTGCGTCCCCAAGGATCATACCCTCGCCCAAGTAGATAGCCTACGCCCCGAGCAGCTCAATGGCTTTGACTTTATTGAGTGCCCACCCTGTGAAGCCCATCAGCAAACGATAGGTTTATTGGCGTGCAGCAATATGTCGCTTAATTTGGTCGCTAAGGCCGAATCTAAGTCTCTTGTGATGTCGCTAGTGTTAGCCGGATTTGGCGTGAGTTTTTTACCCGATGGTTTGATTGAAGATGAGCCTAGGCTCAAGCAAGTGAAATTTGATGGTCCGAGAATGTTCCGTCGTATTGGTTTGTGTTATCCCTCCCATCAGGCAGTTGCGCCAACACTGGCGACCTTGTTACGGCATTTAGCCGCTCGATCGAATTAATTCCAAGTTAGTTTTGGGTTATCAGCATTCAGATTAGTGAGTTGCTAAGGGCGATTCAGTGAGATTAAGTGGAGGCTCGACGCCGTAGGATTTAAATAGTTGAGTAATTTCACCTGAGGTACGCATGTCGTCGACTATCTGGTGAACTTGCTTGGCATATTGATGCTGCGGCGACATGAGCGGAATACTGAAATAGCGGCCATTTTTGCTGATGTCGACGTATTCCATCTGCTTAAGCTGGGGATCTTTAGCAAAAAATTGCATTTCATGCTGTTCGGAGGTGATGGCTAAATCGATACGCTCAGCCTTCAACATATTGATTAACTGACCGTTATCATTAACAAAAGACACTTTTAGTTGGTTTTGATTGTCATTAAACTGCGGACAGTAAAAAGCGCCTCTAAGTGCGCCAATGATATGAGGTTTTAGTTCATCGAAATGTTTGACTTCAATTTGTCTATTCGCAAGGGCAAAGTAATAGACGTAGCGCTTGTCGTATCCCAGTAGCATAGGGTCTAGAAAATCGTTGCGCTCTGGTGTCATCGAATGGACAGGGATTAGGTCGACTTGTCCCATTTCTGCCACTTTAATTGTGCGTGCCCAAGGCACATTACTCCAATTTATCTTGTGACCTAGGCGGGCGATGACTTCATTGATGACAGCTGCACCTGGGCCTTTGCAATCACCATTTTCGACATAAATAACAGGATGCCTATCGCGGCAGTGTGCTTGCCAGACAACGGCAGAGGTTTCTGCCCTTGCTTGGGGCAGAAATAAGCATGAAATGACAATGATCAGTATCAGCCTCATACATCTTGCCTATTAAAATGGTCAGTTTTAATTTAGGGCTGGGCAGTTAACCTGACTATTTTTTATTTTTGAGTCGTTTAGCTGCGCAGGTTTGGTCAATAATTGATTGTAGTGCTTATACATCCACTGTGCTTTTTAAGTAATTATAAATTCACTCAATTTTGTAACCAAACGGTTTGGTCTGTTAAATCTGACCAAACCTTTTCTGGGGCTCATTCGCTGCTAGGAAACTTACCTATCCGACTCAAGATAGGGCGTTAATTGGGTTTCAATAGCCTCAATTTGAGTTTCGGCGTAGGCAAGTTCGGATTCGGTTAAACATGATTTTGCGGTGTTTTGATGGAGTCGTTGAGCGCTATTCATCCCGTATTTACCAAAATGACGTAGCAATAAACTAGACCAAATAAACATTTGTATAGGTTTATTTAATTGTTCTGCGCCGTAAATATTGACCAGTTCCCGCATAGCAATTTCATGACCTAGCTCTGCCGATTTGACGTACCAAGCTTCTGCCGCTTGTAGAGCCTCTTGAGTGGGTTTTTCATCACTTAAAAATGATTCAGCCTTATAGATATAAAAATATTGTTGTTGCTCAGCGGGGATTGGATGCTGATGCAAGAAACTGTCACGTAGACGCTCAGCCTCTCTTATCTCTAAGGTACCTAGTTGCTGACTGAATCTGGCTAATTCTTTTAGATGATCGGCTCTATTGCTCATGGCCGCGAGCAGGTAATACATTAACGCTTTAATTGGTTGGCGACTCACGCCTAAACCTTGCTCATAAATCTTGCCTAAGCCTAGCAGTGCGTCTTCATTCCACTTAAGTGCGAATTCTTCAAAGTCAATTTTAGCCTGTTGGTAATCACTTTCATTTTGTGGCGCTTTCAGTAAAAGATGAGCAAACTCAATCTTAGCGAAGTCATTACCTCTAGCGACAGATTGGCTTAACCAATGGCGCGCCTTGTCATAGTCGACAGCAAAATCTTCACCGTAGAGGAAACGTTTACCAAGATAATACTGGCGGAAATCATCGTCTGCGGCGCGCTCGCTAAGTAATGCCTCTGCACGCGCTAAATCTTTAGGTCCACCTTGGCCTGCAGCAAGCATATGCCCTAGATCATCTTTTGCTAATTCATCACCAGCGGCGGCGGATTTCTCAAAGTATTCCCGTGCTTTGGAATAGTCCGAAGTAACGCGTTCATCATGCCAGTAGAGTGTGGCTAAATGGTAATAGGCTCTTTGGTCTTCTTGTGAGGCGGCTTTTTCGAACCAGTAAATTGCTTGGCTAGCATCGGGATCGAGAAAGGGCTGGCTTAGATACAAGTAAGCAAGCTCATATTGAAACGCGGCTTGTCCCGCTTCGGCATTAGGTTTGAGTTGCTCTACCTGTGCGATTAACTCATCGGGTGTTTGCGACTCAGAAGAGAGCAAATTAGGTAGGGTGAGCATGGGTAAATATTGAGGCTCTATTTCCGCGGCTTTTTTATACCAATCGTTAGATGCTTTGGGATCGGCGGGGACTTGTGTGAATCGACCCGAATAAAGTTCGGCCATAGCAATGGCGGCAATGGCTAAGCCTTTATCGACTGCTTGCTGAATATAATCTAGGCCAGAGTTGACTTCGCCTTGGTTAATCAGTGTTAAGCCATGATTGAGTAGCGCAGTAGGATCTCCTGCGGCAAGTGCTTTAGCTTGCACTTGTTTTTTTTGATATTTAGCGAAAAAAATAAACAGTACAATAAAAGCAATAATTATGAGTATCAACAACATAGTAGTCCATCACTATCGATATTTGGGAGTATAGTAAACGTAAATTTGTACAAGAATGCAAGTTTCCCATGTGCGCTAGGCTGATCGACTAAGTCGATCAATCCCATGGGCATTAGCGTTATTTATCTTGCAGATGGATCTCTCTAATGGGGCAGGCAATCTCGATTCCTGCCTGCTTAAGGGCGTTATAAAGAGCGAGGTTCACCTTATATTTATGTTGAAAATAGCTTTGTGTGGGCACCCAGTAACGAACCCCCATTTCAATTCCATTAGCATTAAAACCATTGATGCCAATATTAGGAGTGGTCTCTTGATAAACATAGGGATTATTGCTCAATAACTCAGTAATCACACTAATGGCTCGTTCGGGATCTGTGTTGTAACTGAGATTGAACTGGGTTTCGACTAGCTTATTGCTGAAGGAGTTGTGCAGGATTTCGCCGACGATATGCTTATTAGGAATGCTGATTTGCTCACCTTCCTCATTGGTCAGTATGGTCATGCCTAAGTGGATACGTTTAACAACGCCGCTTTCCCCTTTAATTTCAATAGTATTGCCTACTACAAAAGGGCGGGTGACTATAATAGTCACGCCTGCGGCATAGTTCGCTAGCATACCTTGTAAGGCTAAACCTGCGCCGAGGGAGGCGGCACCAATTGCCGCAACCATAGGGGTAATACTGATGCCGATTTTGCCGAGGGCGATAATCCCGACCATGACGATGATCAGAATGCGGATAAGATTGCTGACAAAATTGCTTAGGGTGATATCGATATTGTGTTTGTCGAATTGCTTAGCGACTAAGCGTGACACTTTACTGGCTACCCATAAACCTAACAAAAAGATCAGTAAAGCACCTACGAGTTGAAAGCTGTAGGTGACTAAAAATTCTGTGATGAGTTGATAAACGCCTTGTAGTTGCTGCAATTCTTGATCGAGTCCAGGTGTTATCATTATGATATCCTTGTAATAAAGTTAACTGTGCGATTCTAGCGTAGAAATTTCACCAAATACTTTTCGCCCTTCATGTGTGAAGCGTATCATGTAATCGTGGTTGGTTTAATGAGTCGATAGGGGGAGTCAGGTATGCTGTTCGCCTATCCAATAATGGAGTCGAGTGTTTATGAAAACGCTGTTGTTATGTTTGTCTTGTCTGTTAACCCCAATCTGGGCGTATGCTGCGAGTTATGTTGCCGGAGATGCGATTAATCCCATTTCACTTCTCGACCAAAATGATAAAACCATTAATGTGACTGATGAGACTCAAGTGCTGCTCTTTAGTCGCAGCATGAAAGGCGGTGATGTGATAAAGGATGCACTTACGCCCTTGAGCGCGACTCAAATGCCAACGGGTTTAGTTTATGTTGCCGATATCAGTGGTATGCCTTCTTTGATCGCTAAATTTGTGGCTGTGCCACAGATGCAAGATTTACCTTTTGCGATTGGGTTAGATAGGGATGGTGAGATCAGTCGTTTATTACCTGATAACAAAGATATGGCCACTATGATATTGCTCAAGCAGCGTAACATTTTGGACATTGCCTATTTTGATTCCAGTGAAGCCTTGAACCAAGCTCTCGCAAAACTCAATCAGCCGCAGTAACGACTCGATTTAACGGACGTATTTTAAGGCATCCATTAGTCTTCTTTTCGCTGTGTGATTGTTACTTCAAGATAACTGTTTTTAGATGGATATTTTGGCCCCAGCCAGTCTATCCATCTCCCTTCCGATAACGTCGTAAAAAATTCACTTTTTATTCTGATAATGAACACAAATTTACCTTAGGGTTTGTGTGCATAATTATTTGTTTTATAGCGCCTTTTTTTGATGGTTCAGTTCCTTAAAGAGTTGTGGAATAAAAAGTTATTAATTCAGCATAAAAATTCGTTGCGTAAAGCGAAAAAATATCGTTTACTGCGCACGTTTTTAATACATCACACTTACTGTTATCTATCTGACCCAAAGGAGACTCTGGCCCAATGAGCCAATTTCAATCTATTGATGTTGCTGACTATTATGATATGGACACATTCAAGCGTATTGAAGCGTTTGCCAAAGACAAAGCAACCCCGTTCGTCGTGATCGATACCAGTATCATAGCGAAACAATACGATGACATGGTTAATAGTTTTCCTTACGCCAACGTTTATTATGCAGTTAAGGCAAACCCCGCGGCCGAGATCTTATCTTTACTAAAAGATAAAGGGTCAAACTTTGATATTGCCTCGATTTATGAGCTAGATATGGTCATGAATGTCGGTGTGACAACCGATCGAGTCAGCTATGGTAATACCATTAAAAAGCGCCAAGATGTGCGTGCATTTTATGAGCGTGGCGTGCGTATGTATGCATCTGACTCAGAAGCTGATTTGCGAATGATCGCTGAAGAAGCACCGGGTTCACGTATTTATGTGCGCATTCTGACCGAAGGTACAGATACCGCTGATTGGCCGTTATCCCGTAAATTCGGCTGCCAAAACGAAATGGCCTATGAGCTATTAGTATTGGCACAGGAATTAGGCTTAGAGCCTTTTGGTATTTCTTTCCATGTGGGTTCTCAGCAACGTGACATAGGTGCTTGGGATTCCGCTATTGGTAAAGTGAAAAGTATTTTTGACCGTTTGCGTGATGAGCACAATATCACCTTGAAGATGATCAACATGGGTGGCGGTTTCCCTGCTAACTATATTGATAAAACCAATCAATTGGGTGTGTATGCCGAGCAAATCACCCACTTCTTGAAGGAAGATTTTGGTGATGATTTACCACAAATTATTTTGGAACCAGGTCGTTCGTTGATCTCTAACGCGGGGATTTTAGTGTCTGAAGTGGTACTGATCAGCAAAAAATCTTACACAGCGTTAGAGCGTTGGGTGTTTACCGATGTGGGTAAATTCTCTGGCTTGATTGAAACGATGGACGAGGCGATTAAGTTCCCGATTTATACTGAGCGTCAAGGCGAGCTGGATAAATGCGTGATTGCCGGCCCAACCTGTGACAGTGCAGATATCATGTATGAGCACTATAGCTATGGCTTACCAAATGACTTAGCCATTGGCGATCGTATGTATTGGTTAACCGCAGGGGCTTATACGACGACGTATTCAGCAGTATGCTTTAACGGTTTCCCACCGCTGAAGGATTACTATCTGTAAGCGATTGTGATGACATTAATAAGGGCGCTTAGGCGCCCTTATTTGTCTTTAGAGTAATAGTGGGATTACTCGTGGGATTTGAGGATCTGATAAATTTCCTCTTTTAAGTGTAACTTTCTGCTTTTGAGTTCTTTCACAGTGGGATTGAAATCACTGGCGACACGTTTTTCCAGTTGTTTGATTTCCTCGTCTAACTGATTATGCTCATTAAACTTACGTTGAAAATGAGCATCTTGGGTTTTCAGGGTGGAAATTAATTCTCTGTACTCTGGAAACATCGGCATTCTCCTTGTCGTCATTTACTACACTTCAGGTTACGCCTTAACCCTAACCTTATACTAAGTCGTTAAACGTGACTTAGATCACCTTTAGCGGTCACTTAGATTAATACTAATGGATGATTTATTTTAATCTATTTTAAATCAGTACCTTAGGTATTTGTTGCCACAGACTCTGGCATGAGTTCAGGATCTAGTTCACACTTTGTTTGGTATAAATCAGACTGACATTCGAAATATGGGCAAATTTGCTATCTTGTGAGCAGATGCTGGTGTAGTTGGTAATTTCATTACGACTAAACAATTACTTCTTGCCGATAATTCTGTGATCAAGTTAACCTTCACCGCTTCGATACTAGGTTAAAGTCGATTTTATAAGAATTTAATTATCAAAAATGAAAGGGGTTTTCACAATGGCTGATGTATTTCATTTAGGTTTGACCAAAGCGATGCTCGATGGTGCAACCTTAGCAATCGTTCCTGGTGATCCAGAGCGTGTAAAACGTATTGCCGAACTAATGGATAATGCGACGTTTCTTGCTAGCCACCGCGAGTATACAAGCTATTTAGCGTATGCCGATGGCAAGCCAGTAGTAGTATGTTCAACCGGTATCGGTGGTCCATCTACTTCTATTGCAGTAGAAGAACTTGCACAATTAGGTGTGAATACCTTCCTGCGTGTAGGGACTACAGGCGCAATCCAACCTCATGTAAATGTGGGCGATGTGATTGTGACTCAAGCTTCAGTGCGTTTAGATGGCGCAAGCTTACATTTTGCACCTATGGAATATCCAGCGGTTGCAAACTTTGAATGTACCACTGCTATGGTTGCGGCGTGTCGCGATGCTGGCGTTGAGCCACACATTGGCGTAACAGCTTCTTCTGATACTTTCTACCCAGGCCAAGAGCGTTATGACACTGTCACAGGCCGTGTAACGCGTCGTTTCGCGGGTTCAATGAAAGAATGGCAAGATATGGGCGTACTGAACTATGAGATGGAGTCTTCCACTTTGTTCACTATGTGTGCTACTCAAGGTTGGCGTGCAGCCTGCGTTGCTGGTGTGATTGTAAACCGCACCCAACAAGAAATTCCTAATGAAGCCACAATGAAGAAAACTGAAGTGAGTGCGGTTTCTATCGTGGTTGCAGCAGCGAAAAAATTGTTAGCTTAATTTTTAGTAAGCTAAGCAACACTCCCCTGCAAAGTGAGTGCTCAGAATAGAAAGGTGCCAATGGCACCTTTTTTGTTGCTTTAAAACTATGCCGATACCGATTAGAAATGGTATTGAGCAATCACAGAGTAAGTGTCTTGATCGACGCCTTTCACACCGTATTTATTGGTCCACAGATCGTATTCGATACCCACCAATAATTTATTGGCTTGATGATCACCGAACAGGCTCTTACCGAGATCGTATTTTAGCTGTGGGTTGAAATGGAAGTTTTCCTCGTAGCCGTTATCGTCGGTGGCAAATACCCAGTCGATAAAGCCATCGAGTACTATGTTGGCAGATCCAACAGGGATATCGATACGAAATACAGGAGTGAACTGCCAGCCGTCACTATTGTTACCAGTGCTCATACCATCGCGGCGATAGGTATTAAAGTTAAGATAAGTAAAGTATGGTACTGCTACGTCGACCCCTAGGCCGTAAAGTAGGCTATGGACTGGGCCTTCACCTTCTTCATAGGTTAACGCTAGAGACAAGTCTGTTATTGGGCCAAAGGCTATTTTTTCGCCAAGAATTTTACTGGCACTAAAACGTGGCGAAATTTCACCATAGGTAGTGCTTTCCATGCCTGTATCGTTACCTTTGAAATAGATAAAATCTTGGAAGGCAAACCAATCACCGTATTTCCAGCCGCCAGCCGTTTCTAAGGTAATAGTGGCTTGTTTATCTGATGGCGCTAAATCGTAGTCTTCGCCATAGAGGGCTGTTGCACTGAAATCCCACCACTGTACTAAGTCACCCGCAAATGCTTGAGGAGAAAGCATTAGTGCTAGGCATAGGCATGTTTTTTTCATTGTTATTTCCTGTTGTATAGGTCGAAGTTAATTCGTGTCTTACTCAATCCGCTCTCTGACCTATGGCATGGTTTGATGGGTAAGTTCAAACCTAGCGCGAGTGTACGTCAAAGGACTGGCACAAAAGTGGGGGCAATATATGCAAAAATTTACATTTATTCAAAGTTTTTATCGAATGTTGTTGTCAAAATCACATAATCATTAGTGAGGGGTTTTATTTTTAGATAATTGATTTTTAATGTTTTTTATTGTCATTGCGCCGCTTGTGGATTGGGGGCTTGCTATCTTTTTGAATTGATTATGCTTAATTTTAAAACAACCTGACGGCTTTCGTGGGCGGATATGGGAGAATGAGGATTAAGTCATAGGTGATTGAGTGTGCGTTTTGACAGGGTAAATTTTGACATATTATGTCGATTATCCGAAACTCTGCTGTTATAGTGCAGTAAAGGACACTCTCATTTCAGGGGGAAATATGGAGTTTTCAAATCCGATTTTAGTGTGGGCAGTGATTGGTTTAGTGTTAATGCTCGCCGAAATAGTGGTTCCAGGTGGCATCATAGTGTTGCTGGGTGCGGCTTGTTTAGTCGTGGCAAGTGCGTTAGGCATAGGACTGGTCGAAGGTGTCGTGCAGAGCATGACCCTGTGGTTTATCTCTGCCATTGTATTGTTATTGGCTTTCAGGCAAGTCACTCAGAGGCTCGTTGGTGGTGATTCCCATGTGGATAACACGGATGAAGCAATCGAACTATACAATCAAATTGTTCGCGTAAAGCAGACCATAGGTCCTGGGCAAACACCTGGGCGGGTGGAGTTTCAAGGTAGTGAATGGCCAGCGCTTGGCGATGGCAGCATTATTGAGGCGGGTACCGAAGTCAGAATTATTTGTCGTGAAAATATCGCTCTAGTCGTTGAGCCTATTTCAATAGAAGCTTCCAAAAACTAAAGGATGGAATCTATGTTTGTATTTACCTTAGTCATTTTATTTATCTTTTTTATTCTTTATAAGTTGATGTTAATTGTGCCGATGCGTGAAGTGCATGTCATTGAGCGTCTTGGCAAATTCCGCGCAGTATTAAGCCCTGGATTTCATATTTTGATCCCTTTTTTCGATCGCGTCTCCTACCGTCACGATACCCGTGAGCAAGTATTAGATGTGCCGCCACAGAGTTGTATCTCCAAAGATAACACTCAACTTGAAGTGGACGGCTTGGTCTACCTAAAAGTGATGGATGGCAAACTGGCGAGTTATGGTATTGAAAACTATCGTAAAGCAGCGGTGAATTTAGCCCAGACCACTATGCGATCTGAAATCGGCAAGCTGAGTTTGAGTGAGACTTTCTCTGAGCGTGATAGCTTAAATGAATCAATCGTGCGGGAAATAGATAAGGCTTCCGAGCCATGGGGAATCAAGGTATTGCGCTATGAAATTCGTAATATCACGCCTTCACGCCATGTTATCCACACCCTTGAGAAGCAGATGGAAGCTGAACGCCGTAAACGTGCCGAAATCACCTTAGCGAATGCCGAAAAAGCCGCGATGATCAATATGTCTGAAGGTGAGCGCCAAGAGGCCATTAACCTGTCAGAAGGTCAAAAACAGAAACGGATTAATGAAGCTAAAGGTACAGGTCAGGAGATCGCTATCATAGCCAAAGCAAAATCCGAAGGTATGGCAATGATCTCGCAAGCATTAGCCGTCAATGGCGGTACAGATGCGATGAATATGCTATTAAAAGAACAGTTTATTGCTCAAGTTGGTAAGATCCTCAATGATGCACAAGTCTCTGTTGTTCCCGCTGAAATGGCAAAACTTGAAGGTTTCTTCGAAGGTATGGAGCAAGTCACTCAGACTATGAGTGGCCAGAATAATCTTGGCAAAGGAGCGCGATAATGAATATTCCAGTAGATACAGATTTGATTGTGATGGCGATTTGGGGCCTGATATTTGCCATTTTTGTGATTAAACTATTTCAATCGATCCGCCTAGTGCCCACTAAATCGGCTTTTATTGTTGAGCGTTTAGGTAAGTATCACAGTACGTTAGATGCGGGGTTCCATACTTTGATCCCCTTTGTGGATAAAGTGGCTTTTATTCATGATTTGAAAGAAGAAACCATTGACGTACCACCGCAGGAATGTTTCTCGAGCGACGAAGTAAACGTTGAAGTGGATGGGGTGATTTATATCTCTGTGACTGACCCAGTGAAGGCCAGCTATGGTATTACTGATTATCGTTATGCAGCAATTCAGTTGGCGCAAACGACGACGCGCTCTGTCATAGGGACACTTGATCTTGATCGTACGTTTGAAGAGCGTGATGTGATTTCAGCCAAGGTAGTGCAAGTCTTAGATCAAGCGGGTGCCCTGTGGGGAATACGTGTGCATCGTTATGAAATAAAAAATATCACACCACCTGAAACCGTTAAAAATGCCATGGAAATGCAAGTAAATGCCGAGCGTGAGCGCCGTGCATTATTGGCTAAGAGTGAAGGCGACAAACAGAGTAAAATCAATCGTTCTGAAGGGGTTAAAGCCGAGACGGTTAACCGTTCTGAAGGGGAAATGCAGCGCCGTATCAATGAAGCCGAAGGTAAGGCCGAAGAGATATTAACGATTTCCCGTGCGACGGCGGAATCGATTGAGCGTTTAGCCTCTGTGATTGCCGCGCCGGGTGGTCACAATGCCCTGCGGATGCAACTCGGTGAGCAATACTTTAAACAGCTCGATGGCTTAAGCCAGAAGAATAGTCGAGTGGTGTTACCGGGTAATATGGTGGATTTCGATTATTGGATGAATAGCATAGGCTTAACGGAAGAAAAACCGAGCTAAGGCTGTGGTTAAAATCTGAAACTAGCTAGATCATTAAGGTCAAATACCCAAGTATTTGGCCTTATTTTTTGGCTGAAATTTGATTCTGTGTGATGGAGAGTGGGTGGGTTAGACAGCTTCTGTTGAATGAACCGCCAGAAGCTGCAGTTGGGCATAGATAAATTTTTCATTGAATGGAAGGCTAATAAGCTAGGCGTTCATGAATTTGGGAATGGGCGTGGGTTTCAATGAGCTTGGCAATTGGGTTTTGTTCTAATTGCTGAAGCGCAGAAATTTCGTCATAAATCTTGTCTTGAACATCCAGCGGCATGCGCACATGTTCCATAAACATCCTAATTCCCAGCATGTCGCCACTCTTGAACAGTTGGCTGAATTCGGTGGCTTCTATCTCGATTAATGCATTCATAATACTTCACCCTGAGGTTGGATTTGACACAGATACAGCGGTCTTGCTGTTAATTAAGAGATACGCCTAAGTTTGATCTAGGTCAATTAAACTGCATATTAATCTTTCTTAATAAAGGATTTTGTTGTTTGTAAATAATGGGTTATAAATTTAGTAGATCAGCAAATTTGAAATGAGTTGTTGTTTAAAACTGAGTTTTTATGGGCAGGCAGAATCAATGAGTGAGTCATGTTATACGGATAAAAAAATAGCGACGAGCGATAAAACGCTGGCCGCTATTTATTCTTAATAGTCTATCAGGAGTAGGCTAAAGCCTTATTTAGGAATCGCCAGAATCTGGCAACCATTAATCCCCGCTTTTTGCAGTGTATGACGTTTACGCTCTGCATCACGTTTACGCTCGAAGGGGCCTAAAGCAACCTTGTACCATACGCCAGTCGTACCTTCGACTTGTCTCACTTGCGCCTCTAAACCTTGGAAAGCGATGACGGCTTTCATCTCGTTCGCCTGTGATTCTTGGCGGAAAGAAGCACATTGCAACTGATATTGCATCGGTGTTCTGCTCGCAACAATATCGGGAATATCGACCTCAACATGCTTATTTTCAAGCTCGTTGAGATAGGTCCATTCTTCCTTTGGTTGTGGTGGCAGAGCATTAGGATCCTTCTTTGGCGGAACAATAAGCTCAGCAGTTTCAGTTGTCTCTACTGGGATAACGACCGCTTGGCGTTCAGGTTCTTTGACCTTAGGAGTAAGCACCGCTGTCTCTTGAGGCTTAACTTGCACTTCCGTTTTCTTGGCCGGAGCGGGTATCGGCTTCACTTCTTGCTTAGCATTATCTTTAATGCTTGACAGGAAATAGACGAAACAACCCACAGCGAGTATGACAAAGCCTATCAAGGTCAGCGGCAGCTTCTTACGCGGCGCCGATTTAGATTGTGAAGGCTTTGCTCGAGTTGGGCGAGTCGCGCGGATTGGGCGCGGTTTAGCGCCCGACTGCGGCCTTCTATTGGCATAATCGCGATTACTCATGGCTTACATCCGCTCTAAGGTTTCAATACCGAGTAGATTTAGGCCTTTTTGTAACGTACGAGCCGTCAGTTGCGCGAGTAATAAACGGCTGTTCTTTTGCGCGTCATTATCGGCGGCAAGCACTGGACAAGCTTCGTAGAAGCTAGAGAAAGCACCCGCTAATTCATATAAATAAGCACACAGTACGTGCGGCTGACCTTTATCGACAACACGATTGAGGATCTCACCGAACTGCGCCAACTTATTACCGAGATCTTTCTCTTTTTCATGCTCAAGCACGATTTTCGCTTGGCTGAGATCCAGATCGGTTACTCGCTTGAATATGCCCGCAACACGGGTGTAAGCGTACAGCAGGTAAGGTGCGGTATTGCCTTCGAAGCTGAGCATTTGTTCAAAGCTGAAAATGTAATCACTGGTACGGTTTTTCGACAAGTCAGCATATTTAACGGCGCTGATCCCAACGACACGGGCGATTTCAGTCAGCGTGGCCTCATCCATATCAGGATTTTTGCTACGAACGAGTTCTAGCGCGCGCACATTGGCTTCTTCTAACAGGTCAACTAACTTAACGACACCGCCGCTACGGGTTTTGAATGGACGGCCATCTTCGCCGTTCATAGTGCCAAAACCTAAGTGTTCTAATGACATATCTTCACGGACAAACTTAGCCAGTTTCGCTAGGCTAAAGACTTGTTGGAAATGTAGTGCCTGACGTAGGTCAACAAAATACAGGACGCGATCGGCCTTTAACACGTTCGAGCGGTAGCGCATTGCCGCAAGATCTGAGGTGGCATACAAATAGCCGCCATCGGCCTTTTGGATGATAACAGGCAATGGCTCACCTTCTTTGTTGCGGAAGGCTTCTTGGAATACGACTTTAGCGCCGTTACTTTCGGTTAATAAACCTTGGGCATCTAAATCTTTAACCACTTGCTCGAGATCGGCGTTATAAGCACTTTCACCGTGTACATCGGCGCGGGTCAGGCTCACACCTAAACGGGCGTAGACTTCATGGCAGTGGCTTAACGAAATATCGTTAAATTCGCGCCACAGTTTGTTGCAATACTCGTCACCAGATTGCAGTTCGACCACTAACTGACGAGCGCGGGTTGCGAATTCTGCTGATTCGTCGAAACGCAGTTTCGCGGCACGATAAAAGTTTTCTAAATCAGACAGTTCAAGTTGAGCTTCTTCACCATTTTTGGCGCGCAGCTCTTCCATATAGGCCAGCAACATACCAAATTGTGTGCCCCAGTCGCCCACATGGTTTTGACGGATAACCTTGTGGCCTAAAAACTCCAATGCACGCACAACACTGTCACCAATGATGGTTGAACGCAGATGGCCTACATGCATTTCTTTGGCGAGGTTGGGTGAAGAGTAATCGACAACAACGGTTTGTGGGGTCGGTAATTTAATGCCTAAATGCTCATCGTTGACGGCATTTTGCAGTTGATCTGCTAAGGCGCTGTCGTTGATGAAAAAGTTGATAAAGCCTGGTCCTGCGATTTCAACCTTAGCCACAAAAGCCGAAGCCGGTAAGGTATCTATGATCAGTTGGGCTAATTCGCGTGGATTCTTGCCTGCGACCTTGGTCAGCATCATGGCTAAGTTGGTTGCCAAGTCGCCATGACTCTTATCCTTGGTTCGATCTACCTGAATGCGTGCTTCAAAGTCAGCAGGCACAATACCTTGTTGTTTAAAGGATTCTAGAGTTTGTTCAAGTAATGATTGGATATGTGATTTCATGGGTTCTAATCGGCACTAACTTTAAGAGTGAATATAGGGAGTAACCGCATATTTTAGCCGTTTGTGGTTAACAATTGCTATCTTCCCGATGATTTTTTATCAAATGGCGCTTAAATACTTATCAAATACTCGACTCAGAGGAGATCCTGCGGATCTCTGTCTAAGCTCCATCGGCAGCGTTTAGCTTCGATAAGTTGTTCTACAAGCGGATGAATACGTTCAAACTCTTGCTGCAGACGGTTGCGGTTTTTAGCTTGGAATAAGAGTTGGCGACGGAACTTGCCAGCTTTTTTATCTAAGGGCGCGGGCATAGGGCCAATCACCTCAAATTCTTTATCTTGGGGCAAGAGCGCGGCGAAGGCGTTGAGAAAGTTATCGGCATCACTGGCTAAATGCGCTTCGGCGCGCACCAACACCATGTGCCATGCTGGCGGCAGCAGTGCCTGTTGACGTTCTTTGAGCTGGCTGCGAGCAAACTCGCCATAACCGCGGTGCAGCAAATCCCGCAAAATGGGATTGTCGCTCTGGTGAGTTTGCAATAATACTGTGCCGGGTTTACTGGCGCGCCCTGCACGACCTGCAACTTGGGTATAGAGTTGCCCAAAACGCTCAGGTGCGCGGAAGTCGGCACTAAATAAGGCGCCATCGACATCGAGTAACCCAACAAGCGTCACATCAGGGAAGTGATGGCCTTTAGCCAGCATTTGCGTGCCGACGAGGATTTTATATTCCCCCTTATGAATCGCATTTAAGTGGGTTTCTAATGAGCCTTTTAGGCGGGTCGTATCACGGTCGATGCGCACTACTGGATGTTTCGGAAACTCCTGTTGCAGCGCTTCTGCGAGCTGTTCTGTGCCTATGCCTTGGCCCATCAACATAGTGCTGCCACATTTGTGACACTGCTTGGGGATAGCGTATTGATTGCCACAATGGTGACAGCAAATTTCGCCAAGGGATTGATGTACAGTGAAAAACGCGTCGCAGCGGTCGCATTCGTGTAAGTGCCCACACTCGTGGCAAAGCAGGGCTGGTGCGAAGCCGCGGCGATTGAGAAACAACAAGACTTGGTTGCCTGCGTCTAAATGCAGGCGGATTTCGTTCAGTAACGGCACTGACATACCGGCTTTCAGCGGCATATTTTTAATATCGATAATGCCTTGGCGCACTTTTTTAGCCGCACCTGCGCGTTCACCCAGTTGTAAATGATGGTAACGGCCGCTTAAGGCATTTTGTAGACTTTCGAGTGAGGGCGTCGCTGTGCCCAAAATCACCGGAATCGCTTCTAAATGGCCACGCATGACTGCCAAGTCGCGGGCATGATAACCAACACCTTCCTGTTGCTTGAAGCTACTGTCGTGTTCTTCATCGAGTATGATGATGCCGGGATACGCCATAGGTGTGAACAAGGCTGAACGCGTGCCAATAATGATGGCGGCCTGACCACAGCGGGCTTGGCGCCATGCTTCGAGTCTCTGATTGTCGGTTAACCCTGAATGCAAAATGGCAACATTGACTTTGAAACGGCGCTTAAAGCGATTGATTGTCTGGGGTGTTAAGCCGATTTCAGGCACTAAAATTAACGCTTGTTTGCCTTGCTTGAGGATTTCTTCGAGTACAGCAAGATAGACTTCCGTTTTACCCGAACCGGTAATGCCTTCTAATAAAGTACAGTGATATCCTTGTTGCAGATTTAAAGTGGCAACGGCGACGGCTTGTTCTTTATTGAGTTTATGTGGCGTTTCGTCCATTTCGAGTGTGGTGCGCCAGTCGAGGTTAAGCTCGGCAATTTTTTCATGGCGTGCCACCCAGCCTTTATCTTCTAGGGCTTTAAGCGCCGCTTTACTGATGTCTAAGCTGATAACCTCTTCTTGGGTTAAGCTGGCGGTTTTGAGTAACTCGAGTAGTTTTTTCTGTGCGGGTGCGCGTTTAACCGCTTCGGGCGCAATATTTTGGCCTATTTCAGTTAATTGCCAGAATTGGATCTTTTGTGGCGCGGCATCTAGCCCTTTACGCAGGGCCACAGGTAAGGCTTGGGTTAGCATCTGCCCTTGGCTGCAAAAATAGTATCTCGCAGCCCAAAGAGTTAATTTATAAAGTGATTCAGGCAGTAAAGGTTTATCGTCGATAAACTCGAGCACAGACTTAATTTGCTTTGGGGCTAAGCTGCAAGACTCAGTGATACCTGTGACTAACCCGAACAATTGTTGACGACCGAAGGGAACTTTAACGCGCACACCTATTTGCGGTGTACTAGGATAGGATTCGGGTACGCGGTAGCTAAAGGTTTGCCGCATAGGCACAGGTAACGCAACTTCGACAAACAATGACATATGCAGGCAAGTCTTAGACAAGAATGTGGTTTAGTGTACTCAGCGCGGCTGGCTAGGGCTAGCCCTAATGATGGTTTACCAAGGATAGTTGAGAGTAAATAAATGGCTAATATAGTGAAATCATTAGGTCTACTTGCTTTGGTGTGCAGCGCACCTAGCATGGCACAAGTCTCCCATGTGAGCATTAATAGCCGGATGTTTGAATTAGGCGCTTACCCTAAACTCAGGGTGAATGTGATCGCAGACAATCAAGATATGTCGCGCTTAGAGTTTGTCGTGCAGCAAGCTAGCGGCGAAGAAAGGTTAATGGTTGAGGAGATTAATCGCTTTTTAGTTTTACTCACTGGCGTTGAAGATGTGAAGGATAGCAGCGCTAAACTCTTAGTGAGAGAGTATCGCCTTGACCGATGGTATGACGTCAAAAGTATCAATTTATTCGGTGCGGCTAAACCGGCCTCTGCCGCGTTAACGACAAAAGCGGTTTCGGACACTAAAAATACCACCACAGCGGGCGCCCCCAAAAGTGCGGATAAAGTGGGCATTAAGCCTGTAACAGTGGTGACAGAATCAAAGCCACATGTAGAGATAACGCCCGCAGCGACTGTTGTTACTGCTGCAAATACTCAATCCAAAGTACCAACGGTAGAAGTGGTGACTGGCTTTAAATTTCCTGAAGCCGCGACTAAACAAAATACGTCGGCTACTGAGATAAACGCCTTCGCTAAAACCTCTGAGACGATTGCTGTTGAAAAAGGGGCTGTTGAAAACGCTGCAACTGAAACTGTGGTTCCAGAAATAGTGAAAACGGCAAATAATGAGCAAAAACAGAATATTGCTGAAACGGCCTCACAGACGCCCGAACATTGCCAGTTAACGTATCTTGCTGGCGAGACGTTGTGGCGTATCGCCAATCGATATGCCAAGGATTGGGATGTGAGTGTATATGGCGCTATGTTGGCGATTTACGAGGCAAATCCTGTGGCTTTCTCGAAGAATAGAATCAATGCACTCAAGAGCAATGCGGTGCTATCTTGTCCTTCGAAAATGATTTTGGATCAGCATTCTGATGCTAAAGAGGCGCGGGCGGTATTTGAGGCTAAAGAAGCGGGAAAATAAGCCGCTTAACTAAAGTCAAAATAGACACAGATTAACCGGCAAACGCTCAGATAATCTACTTGTATCCCTTGTAGGTATGCTGTACCATTCTGCGCCCTAAACATATTGTTATTAACATGCATGTGGTGTCCGACTACGGGTTGGAAGAGCGACATGGCCTTACACTTTTGAGGTAACCCCAATGAAACCAGGTATCCACCCAACATACGCTATCATCACTGCAAACTGTACTTGTGGTAACGTTATCAAAGTAAACTCTACTGCTGGTAAAGATCTGCATTTAGACGTATGTGGTGCTTGTCACCCATTCTACACTGGTACACAAAAAGTTGTTGATACCGGCGGTCGTATCGACAAATTCAACAAGCGCTTCGCAGTGCTTGCAAAGAAATAATTGCGATTGCAATGTTTCTAGAAAAGGCGCCTATGGCGCCTTTTTGCTTTTTGTTATTCGTCAATTTTCTTTATTCCGCTTATTCTACATATCTAGCTGGTACGACTTCACTCAATAAATCGTCAACTTATTCAGTATTGAGAGTTCAAGTGTATAATTCGACTTATTTATAGTAATTAACTATAAGATAAATATGCTAGTCGCCATATATTGTAATTTAACCAACATTTTTGAGATTAAGTCGCTACAACTACCGCAGTAACTACAAAATATATGTTTGTTTCCTACAAAACATATTAAGAAATGCAGCTTTATTATAGGAGATAAGTTTATAAAACTAAGCTTAGAGTGTCTATTTGGCGGCTAAAGTGAAATTTATGAATCTCTTATTTATAAATTCCCCTTATTGGCGTATCTTACCCCGACCAGCCAGACTATTAACATCACCCTTTGGTGAGACTAGATGTGTGTTGGTAGGTCTTACTCTCATAAATTATAAATGTCGCATTTCAGGATTTTAAAATGTCAGATATTCGTCAACAAGCACTCGATTATCATGAATTTCCCATACCAGGCAAAACCGCAGTTTGCCTTACCAAACCCGCCGAAACGAGTCACGATCTCGCCCTAGCTTATAGCCCAGGTGTGGCTGAGCCAGTACGCGAAATCGCTGCAGATCCTGACAATGCGTATCGTTATACCAATAAAGGTAATACGGTTGCCGTGATTACCAATGGTACGGCTATCTTAGGTTTAGGGAATTTGGGCCCTTTGGCTTCTAAACCTGTAATGGAAGGTAAAGCATTATTGTTCAAGCATTTTGCGAATATCGATTCGACAGATATTGAGATTACGCATAATACGCCTGAGGAATTTATCAATACT
This sequence comes from Shewanella sp. M16, assembly GCF_018224605.1. NCBI lineage: Bacteria > Pseudomonadati > Pseudomonadota > Gammaproteobacteria > Alteromonadales > Shewanellaceae > Shewanella > Shewanella sp. M16. The sequence continues at coordinate 75,179 of NZ_JAGTUL010000015.1, forward strand.
GTTGCTGCGATTGCTGACACTTTTGGTGGTATCAATCTTGAAGATATTAAAGCGCCCGAATGCTTTGTTATCGAACGTGAATTGATTGCTCGTTGTAAAGTGCCGGTATTCCATGACGATCAACACGGCACCGCAATCGTGACTGCGGCGGGTATGATCAATGCGCTGGAAATTCAAGGCAAGTTGATAAGCGACGCGACTTTTGTGTGTATGGGTGCGGGTGCTGCTGCCATCGCTTGTATGACTATGCTGGTAAAATGCGGTGCGAATCGCGCCAATATTTACATGCTAGACACTAAAGGTGTTATTCATTCTGGCCGTACAGATCTTAATGAATATAAAGCACTCTTTGCGAATGATACCGAGAAACGCACGCTTCTTGATGTAATTAAGGGCGCAGACGTATTTTTAGGTCTATCAGGTCCTGACGTCATTGGTGCAGAAGAAGTCGCGCTGATGGCCGATAAGCCAGTGATTTTTGCGTGTTCTAACCCAGATCCTGAAATCAAACCAGCACTTGCTCATGCAACACGTAGTGATTTGATCATGGGTACGGGTCGTAGCGACTATCCAAACCAAGTGAATAACGTCTTGTGTTTCCCATTTATTTTCCGTGGTGCATTGGATGTGCGTGCGTCTTGCATTAATGATGAGATGAAAATTGCGGCAGTTCATGCAATTGCTGCACTGGCGAAAGAGCCTGTGCCTGCGAGTGTGTTGAAGGCTTATCCTAATGTGACTTCACTGAGTTTTGGCCCTGAATATGTGCTGCCAAAACCTATGGACCCACGTTTATTGCCAAATGTTGCCCGTGCGGTTGCACAAGCGGCTATCGACTCTGGTGTGGCTGCGATCACCACTTTACCTAAATACGCCGACTAGGCTAAAAGTGGTAAAAACATTAAAAAGAGGCTAATTAGCCTCTTTTTTGTTTTTAAGTGGACATTAAAGTCACAGCGTCTTAGTTGCCTTTTAGGTTATGCTACTGAATAATCAACGGACAACTTTTGTTGAACTTCTGTTAAAATCGCACAAATAATTATAATAATCCTGCAGGATAGCGGATAGATGAAATTCACCCGAATGTTAACTACAAAATTAACCAGCTTTTGGTTAATGTCATTAGCCGCTATCGCCTTCGTATTTTTGCTGAGCGCTATGATGAGTTTCGTGCAGCTGACCTATAAATTTCAGCAGCAAAAAGTAGCTGAACTCGAAACTATGTTAGTCGATCAGTTCCAACACCAACCTGATTGGGAGTTAGAGGCTTGGCTACCGCCTATGCTGCTTGCTTACAATGCCGTTAATTTTCGGTTGACCTTGAAAGATGAAGTGTTATTTGCCTATGAAGGCAACCTTTCTACGCAAAATGCGATGGTGTATGACCATGTGCTAGAGCCGACATCTGGCTTGCGTATGCAGTTAACCTTGACTCAGCCCTTTGAACATTACACTTTCAGTTGGTATGAAATTCTGATTTTGTTGGTCGGTATCTTAGCCGTGGCTGCCTTAGTGCGTTTTGGTTATTTATGGTTTTCACAGCAGCTCGATGGCATTGAAGAATTAGCCTTACGCAGTCGATTGATTCTGCAAGGTAAGTATGAGCAAGCACTCGCTACCCCTGGAAATGGTAAACCAAGGCTGATTAACCGTGCTTTGACTAAGTTGTTAGAAGAGTTACAGGACGCACAAAAGGAGCGGGGGCGTTTCGACAAATTCATCCGTTCTAATACCTTTCTTGATGCGGAAACGCGCATTGGTAACCGACTCTTTTTGAATAATCGTCTCGACGCCCTTAGTCATAATCAGGCTATGCTTGCCCACGGGGTGATCTATTTATTAGAAATGGATGATCTGGATTTATTGCAGCAATCCCAAGGTGAAGCAGTGACGAAAGAGCTATTAAACTCGACTGTTAATGCGATAAGTCAATTACTGCAAACTCAAGCTAATAGTATTTTTGCCCGTCGCTCCCATAATCAATTTGCCATAGTCGTGCCGCAAATCTCCTTAATTGAAGCGGATCAATTTGCCAGCAAATTACTCAAGATATGTCTAAGCCAGCCTTTGCCTGATGTTGAGAATAGCGATAACTTTTTCCACCTCGGATGCGCTTATTTTACCGCAGGCGATAATGCGGCTCAGTTAATTGAAGAAGCCGATATGGCTTTGAGGGCGGCACAATTACAGGGGAATAGTAATTGGTTTATGTATGACAAAGGCGCGATTGATGAAGAATTTGCCAAAGGCTCAGTGCGTTGGCGAAGCTTTTTAGAAAACGCATTAGTGCAAAGGCGATTTTTCCCCTTTAGCCAGCCGATAATTGATTCAGATGGTAATGAGCACCATAAAGAGATATTTACGCGGGCTCGGGACAATCAGGGAGCGTTAATCCGTGCCACACTGTTTATTCCAATGGCTAATAAATGTGGCTTAATGCCACAGGTTGAACGGCAAATTATTGAGCGGGTATTGTTATTATTGTCGAATGAATTAGCAGACGGCGTATCGAATGCTCAAACAGTTAAGAAATCAGCGCCGCAGATATACAGTATTAATCTGAGTTTGGATTCGCTAATGAGCCGAGCCTTCACTCAATGGCTAAAAACGACGCTATTAGAATATCGCCATCTAACCACGCGACTGATTTTCGAAGTGTCTGAAGATATCGTTATTCAACATCAAGAAAAGTTGCAGCCTAAATTAGATATGATCCGTAAAATGGGCGCGAGATTATGTGTCGACCATGTGGGTCAGCAGGTTGTCGGTACTTATTATATTCGCGAATGCCATTTTGATTTAATTAAGTTACATAGATCCATCGTGCGTCATATTCATTTACGACCAGAAAACCAATTATTTATTCGCAGTTTGATTGGCGGTTTATATCGAACGGAAGTACAAGTCTGCGCCGAAGGGGTAGAAGTCTTTGAAGAGTGGCAGACACTGCAAATCCTCGGTGTTGGCGCAGCGCAGGGAATGTATTTCAGTGAACCCATAGAGGCTAAGTAAGGGAAGTTCAGTGTTTGGGTGATTAATGTCGTCCTATAGACAAATAGATCCTATTATTCACGTATTTATCTATAAAATACGAGCATTTGCGGCTAAACTAGCCAGTGCCAAAAATATGACGTTTGCGGTTTTTATTCTGTATCGAGCAGGTCATAGGTCAAGGAGCACTGGAGAGTGGAGTGACAGGAAGTTTGTGCGAAAGAGACTACTCAAGCTTTTAAATTCAGTTGGTTATAGGCATCTTTATGGAAAAAAGTCTTATAGGTCGATTAGCCTTTTGGCAGAAGAGAACAGAACCGACTAGCCTTGGTGTCTATGTCTGCGCCGATAAATTATGGGTTTACGCACCTGCCCAAAAAGAAAATGCTGAGCAGTGGCTACCCTTTGAGCTGAAAGATGATCACTGGTCATTGGCGTTTTCTGCTGTGGCTAAATCCTTTCCCAATGCACAGTTACAGCTGATTTTGGCTTCCGGCCTTTATCAATTACTGCTGACTGATAAACCGAATGTCGATACTGTCGAGTTATCCCAAGCTTTGCTGTGGTCAATTAAAGACATGGTCACGCTACCTGTACCGCAAATCCATTTGGATTACTTTGAGTCACCCATTCCGAGTAATAAAATCAATGTTGTGGTGGTGGATAAAGCTAAGTTAGTGAGCATGGTGCAGGCCATTCATGAACAAGATTTACAACTTTTCGGTATTAGTATCGAAGAGTTAGCCGTAACTAACCTATTTAATGATGACAACCAAGCGCGTCTGGTAGTAAGCCATAATCCCGGTCAAGAATTGCTACTGACTGTGGTTAAGCAAGGTCAGCTGTATATGCAGCGTCGCGTGCGCGGATTTACTCAATTGGATAAGACTCAAGCGGATGAGTTAAGTTATGGCATGGCAGACAATTTAAGCTTAGAAATTCAGCGCTCTATGGATTATTTTGAAAGTCAATTGAGACAGGCTCCGGTATCTTCTATCGAACTCCTCGCCGATGGTGCCGTGGATACTTTAGCTAAGTTAGTCTCGGCAAACTTCAATCAAGCTGTGAATGTCATTGATAAAAGCTGTGTTGGCGCGCGAATGGCGGGATTAGCCTTTGCTGAATTTTATCGAGGTACTGAGTGATTAAATACCGAGTCAATCTTTACACTCCTTCATTATTGCCCCCGAAGCAAAGATTAACCTTTGCGCGTTTAAGTGCTTACGCCTTGGTTTTTGCGATCTTATTTGCGGTTTTAGGTGGTTATAGCTACTGGCAAGTCAGTGAGTTACAACAGGCCCAGCAGTTGGCTGCCCAACAAAAGCAGCAATTCGATACCCAAAAACAGGCATTAGAAGCACAAATTGCTGCGCGTAAACCCGATGCCGATCTTGTTGCGCGAGTCGATTTAGCGGAACAACAGTTAGAGCTTAAGCAATTACTCATGGGAGAATTGAGTCTTAGGACTTCCTTAACCAGCAGTGGTTTTGCGCCAGTTCTTAAAGATTTAGCCGTCGTGTCGGATGCGAGTGTTTGGCTTAGTCATATCGTCATTAATGAGCAAGATTTTATGTTCGAAGGTTTTGCCGACCATCCTCAAAGCATTCCGCAGTGGATTGGCAAACTCAAAACTACGCAGACTTTAAAGGGGCAAGCTTTCTCGTCGATGAGCATGGATCGCGGTGAAGATAAACCTTTGGCCTTTACCTTGAAAAGCGATAACAAGGAGGAAGCCGCGCAATGAAGCAAAAGTTAGCCCAATTAGGACAACAGTTTGATGCGCTAAGTCGCCGTGAGCGAGTGTTGATCTCAGTCGCCATTCTGGCCGTGGTCGGAATGCTGAGTTATTTACCTTTAGAGTCCCTGTGGAAAACCCATGTGGCTGTTTCACAACAGCTAAAAGCCTTAGAGCAGGAAAACGCGATTTCGGCTCAGCAGGTTGACTTGTATCAGCAACGTTTAGCGTTAGATCCCAATCAAGATTACCAACAGCGTTTAGTGTTGTTGCAGCAACAAAATCAAGCCCTAGATGCCCAGCTCGATGAGCAGATGGTGGATATGGTGCCGGCAGACTATATGCCGCAGTTGCTGGGTAATTTACTAGGACAAGTGCAAGGGATTAAATTAATTAAGTTTATGTCGATAGCGCCCATCCCATTGTTACCCGTGGGTGAAGAGAAAAAACTCAATCTATATAGCCATGGTATTCGCTTGAGTTTAGAGGGCGATTATTTTTCTGTGTTGCGCTTTGTTGAAGCCGTTGAGGCCATGCCAGATAAACTTTATTGGAAGCGTCTCGACTATAAAGTCGCAGAATATCCAAAAGCGACCGTTGAGATTGAACTTTATACCTTGAGTATTAATAAGGACTTTATCAGTGTTTCTAAATAAGTCTTATATTATCAGTGTGTTGTTATTGGTTAGTAGCCCTATGGTGTCTGCTGAATCGCTGCGCGACCCGACTTTGCCCGGTAAAGGCTTTGCTGTGCAGGGTCATGCGAGTCAAACGCAGGATCAGGCGCTTGTACTTAACAGCATAGTAAGCTCAGGAAACACGGCTTATGCTGTGATAAATAACAAGATATTGTCTGTTGGCGACAGCGTTCAGGGGCTGAGTATCGTTAAAATTACCCCCACTTATGTATCGCTGTCCGATGGACGGAAATTGACATTGTTTCAAGCAATAACAGAGAGATAGGGAATACACCTCAGATGAAAGCGATTAAATACTTTACACCTCTGCTCTCACTTTGCCTTGTGGCGTGTCAGACCACAAATAGGCCACAGCCGGAGGCGAGTAAGGCGGAATTAGCGGCCTCAATGGCGACGGCAACGGCATCAACTACGCCACCGCCTGCGACTATGCCGGACGCGGTTCAGCGGGAATTGAATTCAGGCGCATTGCTATCAGGTTTGACCCCCACATTGGAAACTGAGCGTCGTTTCGATGTATCAGCCCACGATGTTGATGCTAAAGTATTTTTTCCAAGCTTAGTCCAAGGTACACCACTGAGTGTCGCCGTACATCCTGACGTGCAAGGTACAATTTCATTATCCCTTAAAGGTGTGACATTAACTGAAGCAATTCAAGTGGTTGAGGATATCTACGGCTACGAAGTGAGTCGCGAAGGGCGCATCCTAAGAGTGTTTCCTGCTGGGATGCGTACCGAGACGTTTCCGCTGAATTATCTCTACATGGAACGCGATGGCTTATCTGTGACGTCAGTGAGTTCAGGACGGATTTCGGATAGCAATAATTCCAATAGTAATTCGAACAATAACAATTCAAACAATAGCGGCTCGAATAATAACAATAACTCGAACAGCAGTAATGGCAATAACTCGAGCAGTAATGGCGGTAGCGATAGTAGCAACGGTACTTTTATTCGTTCGCGTACTAAGACAGATTTTTGGGGAGAGTTGAAAGAGACATTATCCTCGATAATCGGCGAAACGGGTGGCGGCCGTCAGGTTGTTGTTACGCCGCAGGCGGGTTTAGTCACTATTCGTGCTTTTCCTAGTGAATTACGCCAAGTGCGTACTTTCTTAAATTCCGCAGAAAGTCATTTGCAGCGCCAAGTGATTTTAGAAGCGAAGATCCTCGAAGTCACCTTATCCGATGGTTATCAGCAAGGTATCCAATGGGATAATGTGCTGGGACATGTTGGCAATACGAATGTGAATTTTGGTACATCAGCGGGCCCAGGTTTAAGTGATAAAATCACCTCGGCTATGGGTGGCGTTACTTCGTTGAGCATTAAAGGTTCTGACTTTACGACCATGATCAACCTATTAGATACCCAAGGTGATGTGGATGTACTGTCTAGCCCAAGGGTCACTGCATCGAATAACCAAAAAGCCGTAATTAAGGTGGGTTCCGATGAGTACTTTGTCACCGACGTTTCTTCGACCACAGTTGCGGGTACAACACCTGTGACGACTCCGCAAGTCGAGCTTACGCCGTTTTTCTCGGGCATAGCCTTAGACGTTACGCCGCAAATTGATAGTGACGGCAATGTGTTACTGCATGTGCATCCATCTGTTATTGATGTAAAAGAGCAGAGAAAAAACATCAAAGTGAGTAATGAATTGCTTGAATTACCCTTAGCTCAGAGTGAAATTCGTGAGTCTGATACTGTCATCCGCGCTGCTTCCGGTGATGTGGTGGTGATTGGTGGTTTGATGAAGAGTGAAAACATTGAAGTGGTATCACAAGTACCTTTGTTGGGTGATATTCCTTTCCTAGGTGAATTATTTAAAAACCGTAGTAAGCAGAAGAAGAAAACCGAGCTTATTATTCTGTTAAAACCTACGATAGTCGGTGTCGATACTTGGAAAACGGAGCTGCAACGTTCTAAGACCTTATTAGATCGTTGGTATCCGGAGACAAAGTAAGCTTCTATGTATCAGAAGCATTTTGGCCTAAGCCAACCTCCATTTTCACTGACACCCAATACCGGATTTTTTTTCGGCCTGTCGCCACACGTGGAAGCCTTGCAAGTGTTGCAAACTGCGCTACAAACGGGCGAAGGCTTTATCAAGGTGACAGGGGAAGTGGGGACTGGCAAAACGTTGATTTGCCGCAAGCTTATCAACGAGTTACCGAGTCAGTTTCATTGCGCATATTTGCCTAATCCTTATCTCACTCCTACAGAATTACGCTGGGCGGTAGCGAGTGAGCTTGGCCTTAAATACACCAGCAATATCGACCAGCAGCAACTCACTGGACTTATTCAACAGCAGCTTTTAGCCTTGAGCGCCCACGGGCACGCCATCGTATTGGTACTCGATGAAGCGCAGGCATTGCCGGACGACAGTCTTGAGGCGCTGCGGTTATTCACTAATCTGGAAACCGAGACACGCAAATTATTACAGGTAGTGTTATTTGGGCAACCCGAGCTCGATGACAGGCTTAAACGCCAAGAATTTAGGCAATTAAGACAGCGTATTACTTTTAGCTACAATCTTCGCCCACTGACATGGGATGAAACCGACGCTTATATTCGCCACCGATTAGCTATCGCTGGGCGTGCGGGCGAACCACTCTTTACATCACGGGAAACACGTCAGATAGCCTATGCGTCCCGAGGGATCCCCAGATTGATCAATATTCTTGCCCATAAAGCCTTGTTATTGAGTTTCGGCGAAGGCGCTACTCGTGTGCAAACCTCCCACGTTAAAGCCGCAATTCAAGACACCGAAGATGCAAGTGTTCGCCGATTATTATCGTGGAAATGGTTGCCTTTTTTCACTTTGATGACAGTGGCTTTCGGTTTGGGATTACAACACTTTTTCAGGGGTGTTGTATGAGCGTGATCAACAAGATGCTGCAGGATCTCGATAAGCGTCAGCAGGGGCATGAGCTCAGCAACGTGGCTCAGCCACAGGTGCAATATTTAGCTCGCAGGCGGGCTCCGTTTAACGGGCTGCTGCTCTGTGGTGTGTCATTGCTATTCGGTGGCGCTCTGGTTTATGGCTGGCAACTTTTCATTGCAAAGCCTGCTGAAGCGACTATTTCGGCTCAAACAAATGGGCAAAATGAATCTACTCAGACTCAAATCGAGTTTGTGCAGGTAGACAAGATTACTTCGAGGCAGCCTTCAGCAAGCGTCGAAGTCGTCGAAGAACCGCTTAACGTTGCGACTATGCAGGAGTTTACGACTAAGAATGAAGAGCTTGAACCCAGTGTCGACGACGTTGTACTTAATCAGCCGCAAGAATTTGAATCAGAAAACGAGGTTGAGCAAGAGTCACAACGGCAACAAGATGAGAGCTCAGCACTCGCAGATGACCTAGTCGATACGGTAAGCGAGCCAAGCCATTCACAGTCAAATCGTGTGACATCGAGTGTGCGAAGCGCCGAGGTCACTGCTGCCGCACCCTCTGCATTAATGATGTCAGAACGTGCCAGTGTTGCCGCCGATAATGAACTTAACGCGAGCAATGAGCTTAAAGTACAAGAAGTTAAAGCTGATGCTGGCACTAATCGACTCACGCCCCAACAGCAAGGGCAAATGGCGATTACTGAGGTGAAGTTGACCCCAAAGCAGCTGGCGCAGAAGCGGTTCACATTAGCGAGTGAGGCTGAAAGGGATGGCAAACTCAAAGATGCCATTAGTTATTATGAGCAAACATTAGGCTTTGATCCCAGTATGCATGAAGCGCGCAAGCAGTTAGCTGCGCTGCATTATGGGCAAGGTCAATTAGCCAAAGCCAGTGAAGTGTTACTGCAAGGCATGCTGTTATTCCCACAGCAGTTAGACTTTGCCTTATTGCTTGCTCGGGTTCAGCAAGCCTCTGGTCAGGCTGATCTCGCATTAGTGACGTTAGCCAACATACCTGACACGCATCCACTGGCGAGACAAAAGTGGATGGCACAATCGGATTTGGCGCAAAAGTTAGGACAGTTTTCGTTGTCAGAACAAGCCTATAGACAATTATTACAACAAGAACCTCAACAGGCTAAATGGTGGATGGGGCTGGCCTATGCGCTCGATTCGCAGCAGCAATTTCCCCAAGCACGCCAAGCCTATCGGACGGCTTTAGGCCATAGAGGCTTATCGGCGCAGGCGAGTGCCTTTATCGAACAACGTTTGACTCAGCTAGGAGATAGCCAATGAAACCCAGATTAAAAATGCGTTTGGGCGATCTGTTAGTTCAGGAAACCATTATTACTGAAGCGCAGTTGCAACAGGCGTTGGCAGAGCAGCGCAATACGGGCAAAAAACTGGGCCGAACCCTCATTGATCTGCAATCGATTACCGAACATCAGTTACTGCAGTTCTTGTCGCAACAATTGAATGTGCCTTTGCTGGATATCAGTAAAATGCCTATCCCTGCGGAAGTGGTGCATCTTATTCCTGAGGTGCAAGCACGACGTTTCCGCGCTTTAGCGGTTGAAGACCGGGGCGATAGCGTATTGGTTGCAATGAGCGACCCCGCGGATTTGCAGGCGCTCGATCACCTCGAAATGCTTATCGCACCTAAGCGTTTGAAGTTAGCGGTAGCGCCCGAGCAGCAACTGCTGCAAGCGTTTGATAACTTATATCGCCGTACAGACCAAATTGCTCAGATTGCCGGTAAACTCGAAGAAGAATACGCCGCCGATGAGATGTTCGATTTAGCCAGCCTCACGTCGGGCGACAGTGACAATGAAACCACAGTGGTTAAGTTGCTGCAGTCGATTTTTGAAGATGCGGTGCAAATGCGCGCCTCGGATATCCATATCGAACCCGGTGATAAAGCCTTACGTATTCGCCAGCGTATCGATGGTCAGCTACATGAAACGATTCTGAATGAAGTTAATATTGCCGCGGCTTTAGTATTACGACTTAAGTTGATGGCGGGTCTCGATATTTCCGAGAAACGTTTGCCGCAGGATGGTCGTTTCCATATGGAAATCAAAGGTCATCATATCGATGTGCGTATGTCGACTATGCCGATTTACCACGGCGAATCTGTGGTGATGCGTTTACTCGATCAATCGGCGGGTTTATTGACCTTAAACGAAACCGGTATGCCGCCTGCTATTTTGGCGCGTATTCGTAAACAGATTAAACGTCCCCACGGCATGCTACTGGTCACAGGTCCAACGGGTAGCGGCAAAACGACCACCTTGTACGGTATTTTGAGTGAGCTCAATACCGCCGACCGTAAGATCATCACGGTCGAAGATCCGGTCGAATATCAATTGCCGCGGATCAACCAAGTACAAGTTAACCATAAGATTGGCTTAAACTTTTCAAATGTATTACGCACCACCTTACGTCAAGACCCCGATATCATTATGGTGGGGGAAATGCGTGACCAAGAAACCGTGGAGATTGGCCTTAGGGGCGCATTAACGGGTCACTTTGTGCTATCGACCTTGCATACCAACGATGCGGTCACCAGTGCGCTGCGTTTACTCGATATGGGCGCTGCGAGTTATTTAGTTGCTAGTGCCTTAAGGGTGATTATTGCCCAGCGTTTAGTGCGCCGTGTCTGCCATAACTGTGGGGTAGAGTATCAACCAACACCGCAGGAAAAAGCCTGGTTAAGTAGTGTGAGCCGCAAAGATTTTACCCATGCAAACTTTAGAATCGGTACTGGTTGCCAGAGTTGTAATGGCAGTGGTTATCGTGGGCGGATCGGTATTTTTGAAATTCTCGAGCTAGATGAAAAGATGATCGATGCTATGCGTACTGGTAATCCGCAGGATTTTGCCAGAGCCGCGTTGCAGAGCCCTAACTTCACCCCGCTCGCTGAGTCAGCGTTGCAATATCTGAGCGAAGGCATGACGACGATTGAAGAGGTTGCTAAGTTGGTGGAAGACGTGAGTGAATCTCAGATACCTTTGTCGAAGGATATTATCAGCCAACAAGGCGTTGAGGCGTAATTATGCCAATTTATCAATACCGTGGACGCAGTGGTCAAGGTCAATCCGTTACGGGACAATTGGATGCCGCGTCGGAAAGTGCCGCCGCTGACATGCTATTGGCGCGTGGCATTATCCCCCTTGAAGTCAAAGTCGCCAAAGTGGTTAAGTCGTTCTCACTGACTAAGTTATTTGGTGGGAAAGTCGCGTTAGAAGAATTACAGATTTTTACCCGACAAATGTACTCCTTGACCCGTTCTGGCATTCCTATTTTGCGGGCGATTGCAGGCTTATCTGAAACGGCGCATTCCCAGCGAATGAAAGATGCGCTTAATGATATTTCTGAGCAGCTCACCGCAGGGCGACCCTTGTCATCATCTATGAATCAACATCCTGATGTGTTTGATTCTTTGTTTGTTTCTATGGTGCACGTGGGGGAGAACACGGGTAAGTTAGAAGATGCCTTCATTCAACTTTCAGGTTATATCGAGCGTGAGCAAGAGACGCGGCGACGAATTAAATCGGCCATGCGTTATCCCATGTTTGTATTGATTGCGATTGCGCTCGCTATGGTGATCCTCAATATCATGGTGATCCCTAAGTTTGCTGAGATGTTTTCTCGTTTTGGCGCCGACTTGCCGTGGGCGACAAAAGTGTTGATTGGTACATCAAATCTATTCGTGAATTATTGGGCGCTGATGTTGGTGGCGCTGATTGGTACTATCATTGGCATTCGTTACTGGCACCATACGGAAAAAGGCGAGAAGCAGTGGGATAAGTGGAAGTTACACATTCCCGCCGTAGGGTCGATTATTGAGCGTTCGACGTTAGCCCGTTATTGTCGCAGTTTCTCTATGATGCTCAGTGCGGGCGTACCGATGACGCAGGCCTTAAGTTTAGTGGCCGACGCGGTAGATAATGCCTACATGCACGACAAGATAGTCGGTATGCGCCGTGGCATAGAGTCTGGCGACTCTATGCTGAGGGTATCGAATCAGAGCAAGTTATTTACGCCACTAGTGCTGCAAATGGTGGCTGTGGGCGAAGAAACGGGGCAAATCGATCAATTACTCAATGATGCGGCAGATTTCTATGAGGGCGAAGTAGACTATGATTTAAAGAACCTCACCGCGAAATTGGAGCCAATTTTGATCGGTTTTGTGGCCGTGATTGTCTTAGTGTTGGCCTTGGGAATATACCTGCCAATGTGGGATATGCTCAATGTGGTCAAAGGCGGTAAGTAAGCGATATGGATAATATTTATTTCCTATCTTATACGTGGGACTGAGGTTAAATGCAGACTCAGCAAAAGGCTGAAAGCGATCTATTACGTATCTATGGACGTATGATCGCCATTGGAATTGTATTGGTTATCATGGCGGTGATCGGAGCTAAGTACTTTTTTACGCTACCGCAAATAGCGGCTCGTGGATTGGAAGTGGAACACGCTCGTTTTTTTAATGTGCTGGTGATGGTGCGTTCCCAGTGGTTGTCTTTGGGTAAGCCGGCGCAATTGCAGTTGAACTGGGAGGTATTTGATAATCCCTCCCTAGAAACTGAGTCGAGTGTTGTCGATATCAATGATTTAGGATGGCCACAACCTAAGCACCTAAATGATCAAGGCTGCCAAGATTTGTGGCAACAGTTAATGGGCGCTGAAACTGATAATTTAGGTCTAGAGGCGGATTATTTGGCTAAGGATAATAGCTGCCACTATCGGTCTAAAAATGGCGATAGTTTAGGCTATCAACTGAACTCTGGCAGGGTCATTTTTTTGACTGCTCCGTAAAATATTGTTAACTCAATGGCTTTTTAAAATTGATTTAACTGTTAGAATAAAATTTCTGAGGTCTGGGGACATATATATGAAAACTAAGCAAACAGGGTTCTCATTAATCGAACTTGTGATTGTGATTGTGATTTTGGGTTTACTCGCCGCAACTGCGATCCCACGATTCTTAAATGTCACCGATGATGCTGAAGATGCCAGTGTTGACGGTGTTGCGGGTGGTTTATCGACTGCAGTCAGCTTTGTGCGTTCTCAGTGGGAAGTCGATGGGCGTCAAAATAGCAGTGTTATCCTCGACGGTAACACAGTAAATGTCGATACACGTTTTGGCTATCCAACGGGAACTTCAGTAACCAGTGCGACAGCTATGACAAATGCCAGTTGCCAAGAAGTGTTTAACACTGTGTTGCAGAGTGCTCCACGTAACGTATTATTTAACCAAGATGCACGTAATCAACGTTATACCGCTCGTGTTATTAACGCCGCAGGCGGCAGTGCTAACTCAATTACTGGTGCAGTCGTCGCAGGTTTAGATTTATGTGTTTATCACCAAGTGGCTTCACTGGTGCTAAATCAAACGAATGGTGTACCCACTCCTGCCCCTGATTTAACAACGGTAGGTGCTAAGGGAATTGTGTATAACCCAGGCACAGGCAGAGTGTTAAGCTTCACTCAAACACCATTTGTACCATAGGCCGTAATTAATAGTTTTATTTTGTTCATGTTTTAAGTAGCTTAGTTTAAAAGTAATCGAGTCTAAAAGTGACTTAACTTAATTAGTACTCACACGAGTACTCACTTAGAAAGAAAGGTAGTTTTATATGAAAAGACAACAAGGTTTTACCTTAATTGAATTAGTCGTAGTGATCATTATCTTAGGTATTCTTGCTGTCACAGCGGCACCTAAGTTTATTAACCTGCAAGGTGATGCGCGTGTTTCTGCTTTGAATGGCCTAAAAGCCTCAATCCAAGGTGCAAATAGCTTGGTTTATTCTAAAGCGGCCTTGGCTGGAGAAGAGAAAAAAGCTGCAACAGCAACTCCTCCTCCTTCTGTTGATATTGGCACAGGTACTAACGCAGTTACGCAATTTGGCTATCTTCAAGCAACAGAAATTGAGTTGGAGAATGCTATAGAAGTGAGCTTTGATGAAGGAACCAGTGCTACAGATCCAACAGTTGCTACTGACACCGGTGCAGATTGGATTATATTTGAAGGTCAGGGTGTTGTGACCATGTGGCAAAAAGGTGCTCCAGCAGAATGTCGTTTTACTTATACACAAGCAACAAGTGCGACAGTTGCTCCTGTTTACTCTGCAATTCCTGATGCTTCTGATTGTTAATATGCATTTATGAAAAGGCCTGCCTAGCAGGCCTTTTTTTTAGATAAAATACGGTTCTTGCATGATGTTAAATAAATGAGCCAGCCAAGGGTTTTCCGACATTTATTTGCGTTAATAATATCGTTGGCAGAAACTGAACCTAGTACATGAAATCAGCAATTAACGCGAGTGATGCTTAAATTCTCTATGTCAAAACAAGCTGGATTTACCTTAGTAGAATTAGTAACGACCATCATCTTGATTTCAATTCTTGCTGTGGTGGTACTGCCTCGCCTGTTTACCCAGTCTTCCTACAGTGCCTATAGTTTACGTAACGAGTTCATTAGCGAGCTGCGTCAAGTACAGCAAAAAGCGCTCAATAATACCGACAGGTGTTTTCGTGTAACCGTCTCTGGCACTGGCTATCAAGTGAGTCAATTCTCTACCCGAAATGGGGCGGTTTGTTCTGGTACTGCATTATCGCCAAACCCGCTTTATACCCAAGCTTTTCAAGGTGGTGCTCAATTAGTACTAGTAAGCCCTAACAGCAGCGACTTTAGCCTTGATTTCGATATCGATGGTAGCACTTCGTTGGCTTGTAATGGGCCATGCATTAATGTGATTGCTAATGACACTGTGATGATTAACGTCTCCTCTGAGGGCTATATTTATGCGAATTAATCCTCGGTTGCTATTGGGCAAAGCATCAGTAAAAGCATCCAAAAAAGCCAAACCACAGCAGGGTTTTACCCTTATCGAATTAGTGATTGGCATGCTGGTGATTGCCATTGCAATAGTGATGCTAACCAGCATGTTATTCCCCCAAGCTGATCGTGCGGCCAGTACCTTACATAGAGTACGCAGTGCTGAGCTTGCACATTCGGTGATGAATGAAATCTGGGGTAAACGTTACGATCAAAACACCAATGCCAATGGTGGCACGCCAGCCTGTGGTAGTCTGCTCGGTAGTAATTGTTCAACGTCATTAGGCCCTGAGTTCAGTGAGAGTCGTAACAACTTTAACGATGTGGATGATTACAACGGCTTAAATGAAACCGCGACTATGCTCAATTCGACCCAAACCTATGCAAATGCTTATCCTAACTATCACTTAAGCGTCACAGTTGCCTATGGCGCAGTGTCCAATACTAAGCTAGTGACGATTAATGTGACTACGCCCGACAACGAAGTGATTACTTACAATATGGTGAGGAGTAATTACTGATGGCCTCACCTTTATCTGCGGTTAATAAAAAATCCACACTAGGTTTTACCTTGGTCGAGATGGTCACTGTTATCTTGATTCTGGGGATTCTCGTGGTCGGGGTGAGTAGTTTTATTATTTTTGGTACGCGGATTTTTGTTGAGTCGAGTTCAGTCGATCAAGTGCTCAGTCAGAGCCGTTTTGCCGTTGAGCGAATGACCCGTGAGTTGCGTAGTGCTTTGCCTAATAGTGTGCGAGTTAATACCGATTCGCTGACCTATCAATGTATTGAGTTTGTGCCTATCGAAGCCAGCACGACTTATCTAACCATGCCAATAGTGCCAGCTGCCGCCGCGAGCACTGGGATAGTTATTCTAGATAATACGGTGAGTGCGATTCGCGTGAATCAATTTGCTTGGATCTATCCCTTGGTTGATGCCGATGTGTATAGCAGCGCGAGACAAAAGCGGGCACAGGTTAAAACGATTGCTACTGCGCCTTCCCCTTTGGAGCATCAAGTGACGCTGACGTTTACTGCGCCAACACGTTTTGCTGAAGCATCACCACGGCAGCGAATCTATTTTGGTTCAAATCCTGTGAGTTATTGTTTTGAAAAAGAGCCAAGCGGTAATGATTTGCAAATCGTGCGTTATGCTGGTTATAACTTTAATGCCGTTCAGCCAAATCCTGCCGCTATGCCTGCCACTATGGGCACGGGCGTGCTAATGGCGCAAAGTGTGGCAAATGTTTTAAATAATGGTGCTGATTTACCGCTGATTTTGACGCCATCTAGCCTAGTGAATAATGCCATGGTGCATTTACAACCGCGGTTTAATGTTAATGGTGAGACGTTCCAATATCGACATCAAGTGCAGGTGATCAATGTTCCTTAATTCACATTGTCGCTCGGTAGGGCGTAACTCAGCATCCAGATCATCACTATCAAGATCGTCCTCTCATGCTTTACCTGCGCGTCAACGCGGCAGCGCATTGATTATTGGCGTGTTTGTGATCACAGTGATGTTTCTACTGGCGTCAGCCCTGATCAATATTGTGCAGGATGGCGATACTGGATTAACCCAAGAGGTGTGGGGGACTCGTGCCTTTGCTGCTGCGAATAGTGGCGCCGATGCCGCATTGGCAACATTATTCCCATTAAATGGTTCAGTTGGCATTTGCCCTGCAACGAGCGCTTGGAATCCTCCTAATGTAACCGGTTTCCATGCCTGCACTGTGACCTTGACGTGCAAAGCCTATGCGGTAGGTACCACCACCCAATATCGAATCAACAGTAAAGCGGTATGCGAAAGTGGCGAGACCCGTGTTAGCCGACAAGTTGAGGTAGAAGCCCGTGGAGACTAAGCATTTGATGATGAGTTATAATAAAATCTTAATTAAGTGGCTAGCCCCCATTTTATTTATCGTTTTTTCTATGTTAACTCATACAGTAAAAGCGGATTGGAGTGATACTTTTCCTCAAGGTGTTAATAATTACAGTGCTAATGGCACTATTACATTTAATACTTCGTACCTGTATAACGCTCCGAATAGCGGCTCTTTACCAACATATAGTTATAACCAACTTGGTAATGGTGCAGATAAGTTATGTGTTCGCTCTAATGGTTCGACTCGGATGTGCCGTACAGGGAATTATATTGCTGATTTACCATCTGGTCGTTTAGATTTTGCTCAATGTGAATCATCGAGCACCGTTAATGTAGGGCCACCAACATACAACAATAAACAAATAGACATTGAAGCTGGAGAGTACAATAACATTTTGTTAGAAGGAGGCTCGGATAAAACGATTCGATTTACTAGTTCTGGTGGCGTATATAAAATTAAGTCACTTAATGCAACCTCAGGACAGATCGTGCTTTCGGCTGGACAGTATTGGATTGAAACTTTAGCTATAAATAATGGAGTAACATTAGTTTTCCCATCTACTGGAACAGTTTCATTTTTTATTAAGAATGATTACAGGCATTATGATTTAAATACCGTAGGTCAAGCTGAAAATTTCCTTATTTATAGTTACTCTAATTTTACTCTTAATGGTGGAGCATCATTAAAGTCTTATGTGGTTTCAGAAAAAGATGTAGTTCTTGAGGGGGGTTCTTATTTAGATGGCGCTATCACAGCTAAAAACATCAGTTTAAATGGTGGCAGTAGTGTTAGGTTTGATAGTAATGCTTCCAATATAAATGTAGTGCCAGATTGTAGCCCTGTTCCAGTATTGCAATGTTTCAATGATAATTTTTCCCAAAGCACTTTGAGTAATGACTGGGTTGTTTCTAAAAGTAGTGGAGGATTTACCCCTTCTATCCAAGGTGGTCGATTACGCTTAACCGAAGCTAAATCTGACCAATCTACGGCATCTACCTATCAAAGACTCTTTCCTGGAAAAGCTAACTTAGTGGAGATCCAGTTTGATCACTATGCCTATGGTGGCAATGGTGCCGACGGCATTGCGGTAGTGTTATCGGATGCTTCTATAACGCCGCAGCCTGGCGCATTTGGCGGTCCATTGGGTTACGGTTATAAACCTGGTATTAATGGGTTCGCGGGTGGTTGGCTTGGGTTTGGTATTGATGAGTTCGGTAACTTCTCCGGTGAAGGAGGTAGTTCTAATGTCGGCCAGCGACGCCAGTCCGTTGCGGTTCGCGGTTCGGGTGTCGGCACGTCAGGGTATAATTATTTACGCGGCGCTTGTAGTAATGGCACTACTAATACGAACGGTAGTTGCTTATCGCCTGCGGTAGACGGCAATAATGTGTCGCCTGCGCACAGGTATAAAATCACAATTGATTCGCAAGCCGCGAATCAATCTATTGTGAAAATTGAGCGTAATACAGGTTCTGGTTTTGTGACTTTAGTTCCCGCATTTAACGCCGCTGCACAAATTGGTCAGGCTGCCATTCCAAGTGATTTTTTATTGTCTTTAACGGGCTCAACGGGGGGCTCAAATAACAACCACGAAATCGATAACGTGCAAATTTGTGCGTTAGAATCGAATCCTATTGGTGCTCAGATCGATCATTTTGAGTTTGATCATACGGGTCAAGGTCTGACCTGTAATGCTGAGACGGTAACGATTAGAGCCTGTGCAAATGCGAGTTGTAGTCAACCCTTTACTGCACCTCTTAGCGCAACCTTATTACCTGATTCTGCGGCAGATGGCGTATGGGTTGGCGGTAATCAAGTGAGTTTTAGCGGTGGCACAGCACAACTGCAACTGAGGCGAAATACTCCCGGTGTAGTGACTTTAGGGGTGAAGGGCTCTAATCCCACCACCAAACCCTTAAGCAAAACCCTTTGCCGTATTGGTAATGGTGGCTTGAGTGAGAACAATTGTTCACTCACCTTTGCCGACAGTGGTTTTGTATTCGATGTACCCGATAAGCGTGCGAATCGCCCCGAGCAAGTGTTAGTCAAAGCGGTGAAAAAATCCGATGTGACGAAGCAGTGTGTCCCAAGCTTCCAAAGCCAGACCAAAACGCTGAATTTCTGGAGCAGTTACCAAACGCCAAGCGCGCCTATCTCGCCTAAAGCCGTCACCATCAACAATACGGCAATTGGCACCTCGAGTGCCTTGCCTACGGCGGTGAACCTGCTGTTTGATACCAACGGACAAGCAAGCATTTCAGTCAATTACCCTGATGCAGGTAAATTACAATTAGATGCAAAATATACAGGTACTGGTGATGAACAGGGCTTAGTCATGGCAGGTTCAGACCAATTTGTCAGCGTACCAGCGGGATTGTGTGTTAAGCCTGTAGATGCCAATGCTAGCTGCTCAAGCGCGAATATGACGTGTAATGTTTATCGTAAAGCGGGTCAAACCTTTGGTATGACAGTACAAGCGATGGCATGGGAAAAAGATGGCGATCCGGACTTTTGTTCGGGCAACTTACCCACGCCTAACTTTAGTGATGCGCAGATGAAGCTTGCCAGTAAAGTCGTTGCGCCAAGCATTGCCAACGGCGGACTTGATGGGGCGTTAGGCGTGGCATCCTACAGCCACTCGGCGCAGGCCAATAATCTCAATACCATCAGCAATCAGACCATCAGCGAAGTTGGAGTATTCCAAATTGCAGCGCAGGCTAGCCCAAATTATTTAGGGACGGCAAGCAGCTTAAATATTCCAATTGGATATTCAGCTAATATTGGCCGTTTTGTGCCCGATAGATTTTTAGTCAGTAACGTATCGGTCATACCTGCCTGTGGCGGCTTTAGCTATATGGATCAGCTGTTCCCTATGTCGATGGAGCTCAGTGCTTTAAATATCGCGGGGGATATAACGAAAAACTATTTCCCGCCATTTTCCCTTGCCACGGCAAAACTGGTGGGAGAAAACAACAATAATGGTGTTGATTTACAGAGTCGCTTAAGTGCCTTACCTATAAAGGCTGATAGTTGGAATCAAGGTGTGGCGACGGTTGATGCTTCTTACCAAGCTAACTTTAGTCGGGTGACCCCAAATGTGGCGACGAATCTGTATCAGGATGGTCCCTTCGAGCTGCTCGATATTGGCGTGCAATTGATGGATAACGATCCTCGGCCGAATGGGCTTTACAGCTATGTGGCCTCACCAGATATGGATGCGGCATCTACAGGCACTTGCACTAACTGTAATGCTAAGAAAATCAGCACTCAAACCCTTCGTCATGGTCGTGTGGTGATAGATAACACCTATGGCCCTGAGACAGAAATACTGCGTATGCCGACTCGAGCCGAATATTGGAATGGCAGCAGTTGGGCCTTAAATACTGCCGATAACTGCACAACGGCAGTGTATGCTTTGGGTTCGCAGGTTGATCATTCCGCTCTGGGTTACAATTTTGATCCCGACTTAGTGGCGGGACAAAGTGTTGTTCGTTCTGGCGGGACTGCTACATTCCAAGCTGGCCAATTTGAGTTGCTCTGGCAAGCGGTCACCTCAAGTGGCGCGCCATACCGAGGTCAAGTGACTGCGCCCTTGGATGTGCAGCCATGGCTAGAATGGTACTGGAATTGGAATGGTGTATCACCAGCAGATCTTACTGAACCGCGGGCGAGCGCGTATTTTGGTCGCTACCGAGGGCATGACAAAATAATCTATTGGCGTGAGGTAAACTAATCTGAGTTCTTTCTCTCATTAAATTGAACTCAGGCTTTCCCTTGAAATGGGCTGCCATTTCACTTATTGGAAGTCGACGAAAACGCTTATAACAGATTCTAAATGCAATGCCTTAGTTTGATATTTGTTGCTGAATTGTGTGTTCACTCGTTTTTTGTTGCTGATATTATCGTCAATAAACAGTATTTTCCGCTTAAATACTGTTTTTTACGTGGCGATTTGAAAAAAAATCACTTCATTAGCGATTGTTAACCTCCTCGGTCTTGTGGAATCAGGGTGGCATTGATAAAGTTAGCTGATTTTTCTTTTCTTCTGACTCCACAGAATACAGGCTAGTTACATGTTTAAGAAGCTACGCGGCATTTTTTCTAATGATCTATCGATCGATTTGGGTACAGCTAACACATTAATTTATGTTCGTGGCGAAGGCATAGTCCTCAATGAGCCTTCTGTTGTTGCTATACGTGGTGAGCGTAGTGGCTCCGGTCAGAAATCTGTTGCCGCGGTCGGCACAGAAGCTAAACAAATGCTAGGCAGAACGCCTGGCAATATCCAAGCTATCCGCCCAATGAAGGACGGTGTCATTGCAGATTTTTATGTGACGGAGAAAATGTTGCAGCACTTTATTAAACAAGTGCACAACAATAGTTTTTTTCGTCCAAGTCCACGCGTGCTTGTGTGTGTGCCCGTTGGTGCTACTCAAGTAGAACGCCGTGCTATTCGTGAATCAGCCATGGGCGCTGGTGCTCGCGAAGTGTATTTAATTGAAGAACCAATGGCAGCTGCGATTGGTGCGGGTTTACCCGTATCTGAAGCGACCGGCTCTATGGTGGTGGATATCGGTGGTGGTACCACTGAAGTCGCGATTATTTCACTTAATGGTGTAGTGTATTCGTCTTCAGTACGTATCGGCGGTGATAAGTTTGATGATGCGATCATCAACTATGTCCGCCGTAATTACGGGAGTTTGATTGGTGAAGCTACGGCTGAGCGTATCAAGCACACTATCGGCACTGCTTATCCTGGCGATGAAGTGCTCGAGATCGAAGTCCGCGGCCGTAATTTGGCAGAAGGTGTACCTCGTAGCTTTACACTGAACAGCAATGAAATTTTAGAAGCCTTACAAGAGCCATTATCTGGCATCGTAAGTGCTGTGATGGTGGCGTTAGAACAATCTCCACCAGAATTAGCTTCAGATATTTCTGAGCGCGGTATGGTGTTAACTGGCGGCGGCGCTTTATTGCGTGATTTAGACCGTTTATTAATGCAAGAAACCGGAATTCCTGTAATGGTGGCGGACGATCCATTGACCTGCGTAGCACGTGGCGGTGGTAAAGCCCTCGAAATGATTGATATGCACGGCGGCGATCTGTTCTCCGAAGAAACCTAATTTAACTTCGGTATGGGGCGGTTAATCACCGCCTTAGCTTTCCTATGAAGCCAATTTTTGTTCGTGGTATTTCAAACCAATTCCGTCTGACACTGGCAATTATTTTGTCGGTGGCTTTGCTCGTGGCTAATCATCGCCTCGATCCTGTACGGCAATCGTTATCCTCTTTTTTTAGTCCATTACAGTATTTAGCGAGCGTGCCCGGTGTTGCGCTTGACTGGTCGTCTGAAAGTTTTGCCACCCGCAATATGTTAGCGTTGCAGAATAAAGAGCTGCTCAGGCAGCAATTGCTGATGAGTGAACGCTTACAGCGTTTCGAACACTTACGCCAAGAAAATGAACGTTTACGCGCACTGTTGGGCTCACCAGCCTACCTTGATTCGCGCAAAATGGTGGCTGAAGTATTGGAAGTTGCTAGCGATCCTTTCCATCACTATGCGGTGTTAAACCATGGTTCACGCAGTGGTGTATTTGTTGGGCAGCCTGTGGTCGACGCCCAAGGGGTTGTTGGCCAAGTGGTACAAGTCAGTGAAATGACCAGTAGGGTGTTATTGCTCTCCGATGTATCACACGGATTACCTGTGCGTATCACCCGTAATGATGTGCGCCTTGTTGCCAATGGTACGGGTGAGTTAGATGAAATAGAGCTGCGCCATGTGGCCAAGAGTACTGACATTCGTGTTGGCGATTTGCTGGTCACATCAGGTTTAGGGAATCGTTTCCCGGAAGGTTATCCGGTTGCGCGGGTAATGGAAGTGTTGACTGAAGATGGCCAAAGTTACGCTCGAGTCACCGCCCAGCCTTTAGCGGCGTTAGATCGTATTCGTTATTTATTGTTGATTTGGCCATCCCCCGATTCTGGTGTGACTTTACCGAGTCAGCCTACCGTGCCTGCTGCGGATCATTCATCGAGCGAGAATGTATCAAAAGCAGATAGCGCTGTTCCTGCTGGCGGAAGTGTCACGCCAGCAGAGGCTTCTAAACCTGTGCCCGCGCCTGCGACCAAACCGTCAACGGAAACCACTCCTCCTGTGGCTGAGGTGCATTAATGAGTTTTCAGGCCGCCAATGGGCGCTTTATTGTTTGGGTGACATTATTTATCGGCGTGATCAGCCAGATCATGCCTTTACCAAGTGCTGTTGATGCTTGGCGTCCAGACTGGCTATTAATGATTGTTCTCTATTGGTCTATCGCATTACCCCACAGATACAACATCTTAACCGCATGGGTTTTAGGCCTAGTATTAGATATTTTATTGGGAGCCACCTTAGGTGTGCGCTCTTTAGCTATGTCTTTGGTTATTTATATTGCTATCTTGCATTGCCAGCGTTTGCGAAACTTCCCTCAATGGCAGCAGTCGTTAGTGATCATGCTACTGATTTGTATTTATCACTTAGTGATTTACTGGGTTGAATTTGTGATGCAAGAGGCTGTTTTCAAAACGGATCTATTTTTACCTGCAATTTCAGGATTAGTGATCTGGCCTTGGATATTTTGGATTTTACGTCGGGTTCGACGTCATTATAAGGTTCGTTAACTGTGGATTTAGTTTTAGCTTCAACTTCGCCACGTCGCAAAGAATTATTGGCACAGATTGGATTCGGTCGTCCTGAGTTTAGTTTCACGCAAGTGGCACCGGATATTGATGAAACTGTGCAACAGGGCGAAGCGCCAAGGGATTATGTACGACGTTTAGCCGCTGAAAAAGCCCAAGCTGGACTGGCATTATGCGCAGATATGTCACAGCCTGCTGTATTAGGTTCTGATACTATCGTGGTGCTTGAAAATCAAATATTAGGCAAACCGCTGGATGTGGCCGATGCTAAGCAAACGCTCAGTGAACTGTCTGGCCGAACGCATACTGTGATGACGGCTGTGGCACTGACCTACAAAGCAGGCGAGTCTCACTCAACCTTAAAAACCTCAGTGCGCTTAGTTGAAACACAAGTGCGTTTTTGCGCTTTATCGACAGCTGACATTGAGGCTTATGTGGCTTCAAAAGAGCCCATGGATAAGGCGGGCAGTTATGGCATACAAGGGCTTGGCGGTTGCTTTGTGGCTGCAATTGAAGGCAGTTATTCTGGCGTTGTAGGTTTACCTCTGGTTGAAACGCGTGAGTTGTTAGCCGAAGTTGGCTTTATTTAACTGCTGCTGGTTGCTTATATTGCGATTTTGGCTTGAGGTTAGAATGAACCTTATTGGCGTTTAGGGCTCTGAATCGAGTACTCCAATGACGTTGACCTTGTTCCTTTATTCGGTTTTCATGCTTAGAGAGTTTGTAACTTCGATTAATTAATCTAGTTTCCCGAATGGGGTGAGTCGTGAATACCAGTCGCTTAAATCCAAATAAAATACAGCGCAAGATGGGTTCAGAATTACTGATCAACGTAACTCCATCTGAGGCGCGCGTTGCTTTAGTTGAGCATGGTGTGCTGCAAGAAGTCCATATTGAACGCCGGATGAAACGGGGTTTAGTGGGTAATATTTACAAAGGTAAAATCAGCCGTGTGTTACCCGGTATGCAAGCCGCCTTTGTCGATATTGGCTTAGATAAAGCGGCTTTTTTACATGCGTCCGACATAGTGCCGCATACTGAGTGTGTTGCCGATGTTGAGAAAGGTCATTTCGTTGTTCGTGATATCGCCGAGTTAGTCCGTCAAGGGCAAGACATTATGGTGCAAGTGGTTAAAGATCCGCTGGGCACCAAGGGCGCACGCCTAACGACCGATATCACGCTGCCTTCCCGTTATTTAGTCTTTATGCCAGGTTCTAGCCATGTTGGTGTTTCCCAGCGTATTGAACTAGAAGAAGAACGCAGTCGCCTCAAACAAATTACTTTGCCCTATGTTGATGATGACGGTGGTTTTATTATCCGCACCGCCGCCGAAGGCGTAGGGGAAGATGAGTTATCCCAAGATGCGGCATTTTTACGCCGAGTTTGGTCAAAGGTGAGTGAGCGACGTAAACGCAGTGGTGTGTCGCTCCTGTATCAAGATTTAGCCTTACCTGTGCGCATTGTGCGTGATTTTGTCGGTACTGAGCTGGACCGTATTCAAGTGGATTCTCGCCGCACTTTTGCCGAGTTGCAGTCTTTTGCACTGGAGTTTATGCCAGAGATTGCCGATAAGATTGAGCACTATTCAGGACCTGCGCCTATTTTTGATCTCTACGATGTGGAGAACGAAATTCAACGTGCACTCGGCCGTAAAGTCGAGCTCAAGTCTGGTGGCTATTTGATCATAGATCAAACCGAAGCCATGACGACTGTGGATATCAATACCGGTGCCTTTGTGGGGCACAGGAATCTTGAAGAAACCATTTTTAATACCAACCTCGAAGCGACCCAAGCGATAGCGAGGCAGTTACGTCTGCGTAATCTCGGCGGTATCATTATTATCGATTTTATCGACATGATGACGGCGGATCATAAGGCTCGTGTTCTTAGCAGCTTAACCAGCGCTTTATCTAAGGATAGGGTGAAAACCAATGTGAGTGGTTTTTCGGGGTTAGGTCTAGTCGAAATGACCCGTAAGCGTACCCGCGAAAGTTTAGAGCATGTCGTCTGCGGCGAATGTCCGGCCTGCCATGGCACGGGGAGCATGAAGACAGTCGAGACGGTTTCCTATGAGGTCTTTCGCGAAATAATCCGTTTAAACCGTGCCTACGATGCTGATGAGTTCCTGTTGTATTGTTCGCCTGCCGTGTATCAAAGTCTGCATACCGATGATAATCATCTTATTGCTGAACTTGAGGTTTACATAGGTAAGCGCATCCGTTTGCAAAATGAGCCTATGTACTCACAGCACAAATACGATGTGGTGATGATGTAGTGGCTACGCTTTTTACTGCAAAAAAATTTAGCCGTTTTTGTTGGCAATTTCTGGCGCTTATTTTGGTCTTGTTTGCGCTTGCCGTTAGTTTGATCCGTGGCCTATTACCGCAGGTTGATGAAGTTCGCCAGCAACTGGTTAATTACGTAAAAAGCGAATATAAAGTCGATGTGCAAGTGGGGGAGTTATCCGCCCATTGGCAGGCATTTGGCCCTGCACTTAACATCGATGACTTAGTGATCCCGCCACAGGAACAACTGCCTGTGACCTTGATGATCAAGAACGTACAAGTGAAGTTAGATTTTTGGCAATCGCTGCTCACGCTCACCCCACGAATCGAAGATGTCAATTTTGAGGGTGTCCATGTCGCTTTAGACATGGATAAGCTTACTGAAAACGATCCCGCCACAATTAATAAAGCCCCGCAACTCGATTGGCTTTATGCCCTGTTACTCAAACAACTCGATAGATTCTCCTTAACCAATGCCACAGTGCAATTGCTGAGCATGCGCCAAGAGTTTCGCCCGATCCATATTCGTCATTTGAACTGGCGCAATCAGGGGGAGCGTCACCGCGGTGCGGGAGAGTTGTATCTTGATAGTGATGCCTCTGAGCATGAGTCTCTCGGATTACAGTTAGATATCAAGGGCGATGGTGCAAATCCCGACAGTTTGACTGGGCAGATTTATTTGGCGGCTAACTCTTTGGATTTAGGTGAATGGGCTTCACGTCAGCCTAATCCCTATGATTCCACTCAAAAGTTACCCTTAGAAGGGGTTGTCAATCTTAAGGCTTGGCTTACGTTTGCCGACCGCAGCATCAGTTCTGCCATGGTGCATTTTGAGCCGAGCTGGCTGCAATGGACATTAAAGCAAGAGCCGCAGAGATTTGAAATTCAAGCGGGCGACATTGTTTGGCAGCCAAAGGCGACGGGTTGGGAAGTGCAAAGTTCAGGACTGGATTTTGTCACCAATGGTGAGCATTGGCCGGCATTAACGCTGGCCGCGAAGCGTCAAAACGATGAATTATTTGCCTATGTGAATCAAGTTAATACTCAGAGTCTATTGCCGCTGCTGCCGCTATTTCCTGGAGTCGATAGAGCCGTATTACGTCAATGGCATGCGTTAGCTCCCGAGGCGAATATTGGAACAATCCGCCTGTATCAAAAAGCCGACCAGCCTTTGCTCGCCAGTACCGAAGTGAAGCAGTTGCATTGGCAGAAGGTTGACGGTATTCCCAATACTCATCCTGTAGATGTGAACCTGCGCTGGCAAGATAAGACGCTGTATTTCTCTCTACCTGAACAAGTGTACACTCTTGATTTTGGTGATGAATTTTCGGCGCCATTAGTGTTCAATGGGGCGCCAATTGATGGTCAATTCGATACTGAACATCTGAGTTTAAATGTGCCTCAGTTGCAGCTTGAAAACGAAGATATCGGCGTTGATGCGGCATTGAATTTGGACTTTAGCGGTGCTGCGCACATGGCGCTGGCGGCCAATGTTCGTATCAACAATGTGGCTAATGCCGACAAGTATTTCCCTAATAAGGCGATGGGTGAATCACTGGCCGAGTATTTGGATACTGGGCTTAAAGCGGGTCAGACCCAAGATGCGCAAGTTGTTTGGCGTGGTTCGTTAAGTGGTTTTCCCTTCGACGATAATAGCGGCGTATTTCAGGCAGCATTTACCTTAACAGATGCCAAATTTCAGTTTCAACCCGACTGGCCTGCGGTAACAGATCTATCCCTTAACGCTTTGTTTGAAAATACCCGCATGGATCTTTGGTTAAACCAAGGCAAGCTGATGAATGTGGATGCCACAGGTGCCCATGTATTTATTCCCGCTATTGGTGAACAGACGCTGCTAAGGATTGAAGCCGAACTTGCTACTCAAGGCAGTGCGGCGACTAAGGTGTTACAAGCCTCACCTTTGGCGAACTCAGTAGGTAAAACCTTAGATGTCGTGCAAGTGCAAGGTGCTGTCACAGGCACTTTAGACATCAGCATTCCACTGTATGAAGGTGAAGCTGAAGATATTCGTGGTCAAATCCGTTTTGATAATACGCCTGTATATATTGCTCAGCCAGGGCTTCAACTTCATGGCGTGACTGGTGTAGTCGACTTTGCGAATGAAGTTGTGACAGGAAAAGGCATCAAAGCGCGGTTGTTCGAACAACCGCTCAGTTTAACTTTCGACACTCAGCCTAAAGGTAAAGATTTTGGCCTTAATCTTTCGCTGAAAAGTCGTTGGGATCTCAGCCGTCTCCCCGATGAATTGCACAATCCCTTGAGTGATTTTTATCAGGGAAAAATCAGTTGGGACGGTGCTATGACTATGCTATTTACTGAGCAAGGTTATCAAATCCAAGCCAAAGTGACTTCGGATATGCTGGGGACGCAACTGTTACTTCCAGGATACTTTGCTAAACCCGAAAATGAACCACGACCTTTAGTCGCTGAGTTTGTTGGCGATCAAGATAATGCGACGCTCGATGTCAAACTTGCCAGTCATGCCGAGTTTATCGGTGGTTTCGATGCCGATAAAGGCGCAAATTTTAGTTATTTTGACTTGTTATTGGGGCGTTTGTTTGGTGAGGATGAAGCCAGAAATACGGAACAAGGTCATATTCAAGTCGATCTCGGTAAGGCCAAATTAGCCGAATGGTTACCTGTGATTAATGCCTTTGTTGGTCAAGAGAAAATACCGAAAACGGGTATTTTAGTTGATGATATTCCCCATAAAAGTTTATTTCCCGCGGTGGCGAGTATCGATTCTCATATCGGTCGGCTCGATCTTTTAGGGCAACAACTGACGGAGCTTAGGCTTAATGCTAAGCCTAACGAGACGGGATGGCGTTTTAATACCGTTGCCAACGAATTTGACGGTTGGATCGATTTCTATCCAAATTGGAAAACTCAAGGTCTCAAAGTTGTGGCGAATAAATTTTATTTTTCACCTGAGGTAAAGCCGAACACGGATGCCGATTTTGCTAGTGATCAAGTGCTCACTAACTTGCCGCCCGTTGCAGTGAATGTGGAAGATTTTCGTTTCTTCGATAAATCCTTTGGAAAGCTCGTTTTGCAGGCGAGCCCACAAGCGGCAGGATATAAGATTCAAACATTGTCTTTGACTACGCCCAATGTCAATTTGCAGGGCAGTGGCATTTGGCAGCAGCAGGCTGGACAGAATAAAACGGACCTCAGTGTTGAGTTAAATGCCACTCAGTTTAGTTATCTATCTGCTCAATTGGGTATAGAGCCTGGCGTTAATGAAGCCCCCTTGAAGGTTAATGCGGACTTATCTTGGCAAGGTGCTCCCTATGCCTTCTCCCTCGAAACCTTAAATGGCAAGGTGAAATTCAACTTAGGCAAAGGCCACTTATCTCAGGTGAGTGACAAGGGCGCGCGGATTTTCTCCCTGTTCAGTTTAGATTCTTTGGTGCGTAAACTGTCGCTGGATTTCACCGATGTCTTCGGTCAGGGCATGTATTTCAACTCTTTCAATGGCAATCTGCAGATTGATAATGGCGTGGTGAAAACCACTGACACTGAAATGGATGCCATCGCGGGTAATATGAAGGTGCGTGGCTATACGGATCTCACCACTGAAAGTTTGAATTACGATATCCGCTTTGTGCCGCAATTGGCCTCAAGTGTGCCGACTGTCGTATTGCTCAGTACCAGCGCTTGGACACTGGGTCTGGGAGCCTTTGCCCTGACAAAAGTGCTTGAGCCTGTGATTGAAGTGATTTCAGAAATTCGTTTTCGGGTGACTGGGACTATGACAGAGCCTGTGGTCGAAGAGTTAGAGCGAAAGAGTAAAGAGATTGAAATTCCAGAATCTATTTTACCTGTGGTTGGCGTTGAGCGCCCAGCGGTGCCGACTGAACCTAAAAGTCACAACACTGATTTAACTAAGCCGATAGACGTTAAAACGATTGAAGCCAAATCAACGGAAGCTCAATCAGTCGAGGCTAAAGCAGTGCAGGCACCGAGCTCTCAAGGATCAGAGTCTCAAGAATCACAGCTTCAAGAGGCTAAATCAAAAGAACCAAAGCGAGATGAACCAAAGCCTGCTGATAAAATTAAAGCACCCGATTTAAAGCGGGTTCAACCTCAAGCAGTACCTACGCCAGAAGTGCCAGCCATATCAGAGCATCGCGAAGCAGTAGAACCGATTAAGCAAATTCAGGGAGATCAGAATGCACATCAGCCTGTTGCAATGTCAGAGCAGTCGCGACGTCAGCGCCAATCTGCAGTTTATCGAATCGCAGCTTAACGAACTCAAACGGGATGCCGATGCGCCCCAGTTAGTTGTGTTACCCGAATGTAGTTTATTGTTTGGTGGCCACGAAAGTCAGCAACTTGCCTATGCGGGCGATGTCCATCAGAGTCCGCTCAAATCGGCGTTAAGTGCACTGGCCGCCAAGTATCGGGTGTTTATGGTCGCGGGGACTATTCCGGCGTTGGCTGAGGATGGTCGTGTCTATAGTCGCAGTTATCTGTTTGATGATAAAGGTGATACTTTAGGGTATTACGATAAACTGCACCTTTTTGATGTGGATGTTGCCGATGGTACAAAACAATATCGCGAGAGCGAAACCTTCTGCCCCGGTGATCACATTAGTGTTATCGATACACCTTTTGGCAAAATTGGCTTAACCATCTGTTATGATTTACGCTTTCCCGACTTGTTTAGGGCGATGCGCCTTGCGGGTGCCGAGATTATTACTGTCCCTTCTGCCTTCACCAAGGTGACGGGGGAAGCCCATTGGCAAGTATTGCTACAGGCAAGAGCGATTGAAACCCAATGCGTTATTCTTGCTGCAGCTCAGTGGGGACAGCATAACGAAGGCAGCCGTGAAACTTGGGGGCAGAGCATGATAGTCGGTCCTTGGGGGAATATTTTGGCTGAACTTAAAACCGGTACGGGTTGGGTACAGGCTGAGGTCGACTTAACCGAACTGCAGAGTATTCGCAGTAAAATGCCCGTCATGCAGCATAATCGGTTCCTTGAACCAAGCTTGAAATAATGTGCCAGTAGCCAGCAGACGAGTTGAAATGCTGAATTTGCGCTTGAGTCGATATGCAGCATTAACACATAGAATTAGTACACCGAATTTACACTCAGAATATCAAGATCCCTTGGGGTCAAAGAGAGCATAGATGCCATTTTTAGCACAAGTAGAGCAAAGTTTATTGAAGAATGGGTTAGCGTTAGATGGCCTGCAAACCTATCTAAACACCATACATCAGCACAAAATCGATTATTCCGATCTCTATTTTCAAGGTAGTCGCCACGAATCTTGGGTGCTGGAAGACGGCATCATCAAAGACGGTAGTTTCCATATTGAACGCGGTGTGGGCGTGCGGGCCATCAGCGGTGAGAAAACGGGTTTTGCCTATGCCGACGATATCACTCCTGCCGCCTTAAGCGCTGCAGTACAGGCTGCCCGTGGCATTGCTAGTGCGGGTGAGCAGACTCAGGTACAAGCCTTTAAACGTCAAAAAGCATTGGCGTTATACGACAGCTTAGATCCGATTGCGGCGATGGAAGAAGTCAAAAAAATCAACCTACTGAAAGAAGCCGATGCGTTTATTCGCAGTCTAGATAGCCGGATTATTCAAGTGGTGGTTAGCCTTGCTGGTGTGCACGAAGAAATCCTCGTTGCTGCGAGTGATGGCACTCTGGCGGCCGATATCCGTCCTCTGGTGCGTTTTAATTGCAGCGTGATTTTGGAAGAAAACGGTAAACGTGAACGTGGTGGCGCCGGTGGTGGTGGTCGTCATGACTACGGTGTTTTAATGGCAAGCGATGACACAGGTTTACCTATGTGTTTCGCCTTTGCCCGCGAAGCCGTGCGTCAAGCGCAAGTTAACCTTAACGCCATCGATGCACCAGCGGGTGAAATGCCTGTGGTGTTAGGTAATGGCTGGCCCGGTGTATTGCTCCACGAAGCGGTTGGACATGGTTTAGAAGGCGACTTTAACCGTAAGGGCAGCAGTGCCTTTAGCGGCAAGGTTGGTCAGCAAGTTGCGTCTAAGTTAGTGACTGTGGTCGACGATGGCACCTTGCCCAATCGTCGTGGTTCACTGAGTATCGACGATGAAGGTGTACAAACCCAAAGAACCGTATTGATTGAAGACGGTATTTTAAAGGGTTACATCCAAGACAAACTCAATGCTCGCTTAATGGGTGTTGCGCCAACGGGTAACGGCCGCCGTGAATCCTACGCGCATTTACCTATGCCACGTATGACCAATACTTATATGACGGCCGGTGAGTCAGATCCCAGTGAGATTATTAAGTCAGTGAAGAAGGGCATTTACGCCCCTAACTTTGGCGGTGGCCAAGTCGATATCACTTCGGGTAAGTTTGTGTTCTCAGCATCCGAAGCCTATTTGATTGAAAATGGTGAAGTTACTCAAGCCATTAAGGGGGCTACTTTAATCGGTAATGGCCCTGAGGCTATGAGCCAGATTTCTATGGTCGGTAACGATATGGCTTTAGATCAAGGTGTGGGCGTTTGTGGTAAAGATGGTCAAAGTGTGCCTGTGGGTGTGGGTCAACCGACCCTAAAACTCGATAAGCTTACCGTGGGCGGAACAGCATAAAACTTAGAACCTTACGCTTATGGGTTCTAGTCGCTGCCCACCATGAATGTTATCATTCGCAAAGGAAATTAGAGTAACTACTCTAGAGGTGTTAATGAAACTATCACGTGTAGTCTGGCTTTGCCTATTATCATTGCCTTCGGCTGGCTATGCTCAGCCGATTAGCTTTACTGATGCTTGGCAGCAAGTGCTGAAGGTGAGCGACAAATTGCAAGCGCAATCCCAGGAAGTTAACCGCGCTAAGGGTGAACAAGAGGCGGGCGATAGCTTAAATTTGCCCTCATTAGACATTCGCGGTAACTATATTCATTTGGATAAACCGATTGAGTTTGATCTGAAAGAATTAAATTCTGTGGTTTCTATCCCGCCATCGCTTGGCGGCATTATTGCGGGTATTCCGCCGCTGCCCTTAAGTGAGCAAGATATTTTTAGCGCCAGCTTACAGGCAATGTGGCCGATTTATACGGGCGGACAGATCACTGCGGCTCAAGGTATACACGCGGCTATGGTGGCCGAGAAGCAACAAGAATTACAATTGGCAACTCGTGATTTATTTACCCTGCTGGTGGATAGATATTACGCTGTCGATGTGACGTTGGCATTGGTGAATACTCAGACCGATCTGGTGGGCTCGTTAGCTAAGCATGTTGATCATGCTTTAGCACTAGAGCGCGAAGGGCAAATTGCTAAGGTCGAGCGCCTCAATGCGCAGGTCGCCCTAGACAATGCTAAAGTCAATTTAGGCAGTGCTCGTCGGCAACACGAAATGGCAGTGATCGCGCTGGCTCGTATGCTACAGCAAAGTCAGGTGAGCACAAATTCTCCCTTATTTGTATTGCCTCAGGCTCCTTCATTCGCTCAACTCAGCCAAATTACCCTGAGCCAACATCCGGCGCTCAAATTGCTCGAAGCGAAAGAAACGCAAGCAAACGGTTTAATAGCGTTGGAAAAAGGTAAATACCATCCAACGGTTTTCCTCTTCGGTAACTACACCTTGTATGAAGAAGACACACTCTTGACGAGCATCACACCTGACTGGATGGTTGGGGTTGGGGTCAATGTGCCACTGATCAGTCGCGATGGTCGTAGCGGTAAGGTCGAAGCGGCGAAAAGTGCACTCTTACAAGCTCGTTATACCAAGGCACAAACTAAACAAGACTTGAGCCTGCTGGTGGATCAAAGCTATCGCCAATTATTACAGGCCGAGGAAGAAGTGACGGCGCTCGATACTTCGCTCGAACTTGCTATTGAAAACCTGCGCCTACGTGACATCGCCTTTAATCAAGGGCTTTCAACCTCTATCGACAGAGTCGATGCGGAACTGAAACTGAGCGCAGTGAAAACTCAGCAATTGGCTGCCCGTTATCGTTACGTGCAAGCCTATGCCAGATTAATGGCCATTAGTGGTCAACTAGATGAATTTATCGGTCGTACCACAGCCCCTACCCAAGTGCAGGAGACAAACAATGCGCGCTAACAGAATACTTGCCCTTGTGGCGTTGGTCGCATTAGGCCTTATCTTAGCCTATGGACTTAAGCTCGCTTATAGCCCGCAGCCGAGTTTGTTGCAGGGCCAGATTGAAGCCCGTGAGTACAATGTTTCGTCCAAGGTGCCAGGCAGAGTCGAACAAGTGCTCGTGCGCCGCGGTGATAGTGTGGCCCAAGGGGATTTATTATTTGCGATCCGCAGTCCTGAGCTAGATGCAAAGTTAATGCAGGCCGAAGGTGGCCGTGATGCCGCTAAGGCGATGCAGCTTGAAGCCAACAACGGTGCTCGCAGCCAAGAAGTGATGGCAGCCAAGGAGCAATGGCTCAAGGCGCAGGCGGCGGCAACGCTCGCTAAAACCACTTATACTCGCGTCGAAAACTTATTTAACGAAGGTGTGGCGGCAAGACAAAAACGCGATGAAGCCTTTACCCAATGGCAAGCGGCAAAATACACAGAACAAGCGGCCTTAGCCATGTACCAAATGGCCGAGGAAGGTGCGCGGGCGGAAACCAAAGTGGCTGCGGCAGGTAATGCCCGTAAGGCTGAAGGTGCAGTGAAAGAAGTTAGCGCCATTATGGAAGATAGCCAAATGCGCGCACCTAAATCAGGTGAGATCAGCGACGTGCTGTTACAGGCGGGTGAATTGGCACCCAGTGGTTTTCCGATTGTTAGTTTGATTGATATGCAGGATGCTTGGGCCGTGTTCCAAGTGCGAGAAGACCAACTTAAACGTTTCAAAAAAGGTCAAACAATTCAATTAACGATTCCGGCACTCGGGCAGGATGTGGATTTTACTGTGTCCCATATCAGCGTGATGGGTGAGTTTGCCACTTGGCGTTCGACCGAAAGTGGCCATGATTTTGATATGCGTACCTTTGAGGTGGAATTGCGTCCAAACCAGCCGATTACCGATCTGCGTGTCGGCATGTCTGTGCTGCTGCGCAGTGAGTAAAAGTCGTGACTGAACGTACGCCTCACGCCAACGCGGCGGACAAGATTAAGGGCGAATCACAGCCATCAAGCATAAGCTTTATGGCGTTGCTCACAGCGTTAGTTCGCCGTGAGCTGCGTGCCCTATGGCATGACCCTTGGCAGTTAGCGCTGATAAGTTATAT
This sequence comes from Shewanella sp. M16, assembly GCF_018224605.1. NCBI lineage: Bacteria > Pseudomonadati > Pseudomonadota > Gammaproteobacteria > Alteromonadales > Shewanellaceae > Shewanella > Shewanella sp. M16. Next base: position 110,397 of record NZ_JAGTUL010000015.1, read on the forward strand.
TCCACTACTGGGGATTTTATGCTTATGGTGGTTGTTCAGTGCTGGTCTGCCAAGGCAACTGCCCGTGGCGATTGTCGACCAAGATCATAGTCAATTGAGCCGCATGTTGACCCGTCAGCTTAAGGCAAACCCAGTTACCGATCCGCAAAGTTTTACCGACTTATCCTCGGCGATAAGCGCGATGCAACAGGCGAAAGTCTACGCTATTGTGGTTTTTCCCTATGATATGAAAAAGGATTTACTTACAGGCCATAAGCCTACAATTGATGTGCGCTACAACAGTCAATTTTTGCTGGTGGGTAAGTTACTCTCAAGCCAAATTCAGCTGAGTTTAGGTGACGGATTACAGCAAGTGGCGGGTTTAAAGCAGCTCGCTAATGGTACTCCGAAATCCCAAGTCGCAGTGAATTTAAGCCCAGTCAAAAGCCAAACAACAGCCCTGTTTAACCGAAATAACAACTACATAGGTTTCTTAGTACCGCCAGTGCTGATTGCGCTGTGGCAGTTGTTATCTATGTTAGTGATGGCAAACAGTTTAAATCGAGAGCTGCATTTAGCGCCTACCACTCAGGCCGATGGCATGTCGAATATCTTAACTGAACATTTTTGGCCTAAAGTGTGGGCGAAAATGGTGCTGTTTACGCCGATATTGATGCTGCAGGGCGGCTTTATTTTAGCTTGGCTGTATTTGTATCTTGCTCTGCCGATGGCGGGGAGTTTAGCCCTATTATTGCTCGCGCAATTAGTCATGTTATTGGCAGTCTGGAGCTTAGTGTTATTAATATTTGTAGTGATGCGTGACAGTGCGCGGGTCATCAGCTTTTGTACTGCTTTATTTGCGCCAGCGTTTGCCTTTATGGGCATTACTTTTCCGACTCACGAAATGCCGCAATTAGCCCAGTGGTGGCGACTTATCATGCCATCGAGCCATTATATTGAGTCCCATGTTAGTATCGTGAGTTATGGCGCCACTTGGCCAAGTGTAGTGAGCCAAATCACCAGCTATTGGGGCTTTATCTGTCTGATACCTTTGATATATTTCCTGTCGCGTAAATTACTGCCTACCACAGTTAACACCAATGCTGCAGTGACGGTTTATGACTCGGATGCAGCTATATCTGCGAAGGGGCAATAGGATGAATTTATCCAATAGCGAACATGCAAACACACCACGTCAGCTCAGTCTGTGGCGACTGATCCTCACTGAGTTTAAGGCCATTATTAGCGATAAAGCGATCGCTGTTACCTTATTTGGCGGTGTACTGTTTTATTCGGTTTTGTATCCTTTGCCCTATTTGAATCAAGTGCCGACCGAGCAACAACTGATCGTGGTGGACTTAGATCATTCTTCCCTAAGCCGTCAATTGATCCGTCATGCCGATGCCAGCGCAAAAATTCAAGTCATAGGCCAAGTCGGTTCGATTACTGAGGCGAAGCGTTTTATTGAGACGCGTAAGGCCCACGGCTTACTCGTGATCCCAGAAGGATTCCGCCGCGATTTATTGCTCGGTAAAGGTGTGACGCTAAGCTATGGCGGTGATGCTAGTTACTTTTTGATTTATTCCGCGGTTGTTGAAGGCTTAGTTAGCGCTGGAATGGATGCGGGAAAACAAGTGCAATTGATTGGCATGCTTGCTCAAGGACAAAATCCTAAGCAGGCCCAAGAGAGTTTAAACTCGCTTCATCTTAACAGTGTGCCAGCCTTTAACCAGAGCCTAGGTTATACGCCCTATGTAGTACCTGGACTGTTCTTGCTGATTTTGCACCAAACCTTACTCATAGGTACTGGCATTTTGGGGGCAGGGCAATGGCGGCATAAAGGGTATTGGCAGCAGGTGTCTCCGGTGCAATTAGTCTGTGGCCGTATCCTTGCTTTCATGTTGATTTATATCTTCTTTACCAGCTTTTATGTGGGCTATTGTTATCACTGGTATAACGTGAGTATTCAAGCGAGCCTTGGCTTAGTTGCGCTGTGGTTATTGCCGTTTTTACTGGCTACCGCCGCCGCAGGTGTTGCCATGAGCACCTTATTCACTCGCCGCGATTTACCCACCCAAGTGCTACTGCTGATCTCTATGCCTATTCTATTCGTGTCAGGTTTTGTGTGGCCGATAGCACTGATCCCAGAACCTTTAGTACTCGGCTCACAGTTTATTCCCGCCGTGCCCGCGATTATGGGCATGTTAGAACTCAATCAAATGGGCGCAAGTTGGGCGAGTGTGATGCCAAAATGGCTGCAACTCTGGGGCTTATTTGCGGTATTTTTCGGCCTAGCGATGTTGGGGATTAAGCGTCGAGCGAGATTGTTGCTGATTGGTACCCATTAGTTTTTAGTGATACCTTAGATTTATATTTATTGGCGAGTGTTAATCGTTTACTGAGGACGTAATGACGTTTTACCCACCCCCTCATAAAAGTTGCTGTTCATATTATCCAAATCTTGCTCAATCCACTGCATTTAACCCTGTTGTTATTTAACCCACCGTAAAAACTGGGCATCTGAAAGCGCACTCGCTACAATCGCCGCAATTGTGATTATAGGAGTCGACATGAGTACATCTTTACTTAACGTACCAACGGGTTTGCAGGCACGAGTGATTAGCTTGGTTGAGCAAAACTGGTTTGGTCATTTTATTTTGGCATTGATTTTAATCAACGCGGTGCAGTTAGGTATGGAGACCTCAGCCAGCCTGATGGCGCAATACGGTACTTTGTTGATGAGTCTTGATAAGGTGCTGCTGAGTGTATTTGTCGTGGAGTTATTGCTGCGGATTTATGCCTATAGGGGAAAATTTTTTAAAGACCCTTGGAGTGTGTTTGATTTTACCGTGATAGTGATTGCACTGATCCCTGCATCTGGGCCTCTGGCTGTACTGCGTTCGCTACGGGTGTTGCGGGTGCTGAGAGTGTTAACAATTGTGCCATCAATGAAACGGGTCGTGTCAGCTCTGTTGGGATCACTTCCTGGATTGGCATCGATCGCCACGGTATTACTGTTGATTTATTATGTGTTTGCGGTGATCGCCACCAAAATCTTTGGTGGTACGTTTCCGGAATGGTTTGGCACCATTGCTGATTCGTTTTATACCTTATTTCAAATAATGACGCTTGAAAGCTGGTCTATGGGAATTTCGCGGCCAGTGATGGAAGTTTACCCTTATGCTTGGGTATTTTTCGTGCCATTTATTCTGGTGGCTACTTTCACTATGCTAAATTTGTTTATTGCGATTATCGTCAATACCATGCAAACCTTCAGTGACGAAGAGCATGCATTAGAGCGTGAGCAGGACAAACAAGTCTTGGAGCAGGAACAAAGACAAATGCACGAGGAGTTGAAAGCCATCAGACTCGAGCTACAACAATTACAAACCTTGCTGCGCAGTGCTGCTGGTGATTCTTCTAATGTATCGACAAAGGGAGATATTGGTTCTGATTAAAGCAGATTGAGGATCGTGAGCTGATATCAAGTCTTGTACTTGAATTCTGTCGTTTTTCACTAAGCCATCACATATTGCGGATCACTTAATATTTTTATTGGGTTGTCTTCTTGTTGGTTTTGGGGGAGAATGCGCGCCGAAAAAATAACCGAGATACTCAGTATCTCGGTTATTTTTTATTTATGGCGTATGTGTTTTAAAACAATTGAGGCCGGTAAACATCCGGAAATGATATGAGGTTCAGTTGAACCTATTTTACTGAGGAAAGACCAATGGGGCTGTTGTGTACCGGATTGTCGGTAGTTGTTGTAAATCAAGTTGTTGCGTTAGCCATTAAACCTAGAGTGCAGACGGTTAGCCGCAAGCAAAAACTAATTGCAGATGCGTGCTTAGGTGTTCAACCCTGTACAATGGGGGTGTGCTGATGAGCCAACAAAATCCGGGTTTGAAGCAGACCCTCAACTTATGGCAAGTGGTGGTGATGGGGCTTGCCTATCTCACGCCTATGGCCGTTTTTGACACCTTTGGTATTGTTTCCGAGATCACCTCTGGCCATGTGGCTACGTCTTATCTATTCGCATTGGCGGGGATTTTATTTACCGCGTTTAGTTACGGTCATTTGGTACGTAAATATCCCTATGCGGGTTCAGCCTACACTTATGCTCAAAAAACCTTTAGCCCGAATGTTGGTTTTATGGTGGGTTGGTCATCGCTGCTGGACTATATGTTTATGCCAATGATCAATATGTTGCTCGCAAAAATCTATTTAACCGCCATGTTTCCCAGCGTCGAACCTTGGATCTTTATTTTTGCTCTTGTGACCATAATGACCTTGCTTAATCTCAAGGGGATTGATCTCGTCGCTAACTTTAATGGGGTGATAGTGTTTGCACAGATCGCCATTATTGTGGTGTTCATTGGTCTAATGGCCTATAGCATTTCCCTCGGTGAAGGCGAAGGTGTCGTCGCGAGTGTGCGACCATTTTATGCCGATAATATGGCGATGGCGCCATTATTCACAGGGGCGACGATTCTGTGTTTCTCCTTCCTCGGCTTTGACGGGTTAAGTTCACTGACTGAAGAAACTAAAGATGCTCAACGTGTTATTCCTCGCGCGATTGTGTTGACGGCTTTGCTCGGTGGCGTGATTTTTGTTGGCGTGTCTTATTTTTTGCAGCTCTATTTCCCCGATATTTCCCGCTTTCAACAGCTTGATGCGGTATTGCCTGAAATTGCACTCTATGTGGGTGGTAATCTATTCCAGTCCATCGTATTAGTGGCGACCACTGTTGCCGTATTGGCATCCGGTATGGCTGCCCATGCTGGGGTTGCACGGATTTTATATGTGATGGGGCGGGATAATATGTTGCCACGTAAAGGGTTTGCTTATATCCATCCTAGATGGCGAACCCCTGCATTTAATGTCTTGTTGGTGGGGGCGCTTGCGCTGTCTGCCGTCTCATTTGATTTGGAAATGGCCTTAGCCTTAGTGAATTTTGGCGCTTTAGTGGCGTTCACCTTCGTGAACTTATCCGTGATTGTGCAGTTTTACCTAAGGGATCGACGTAATAAATCTTTTAGAGACCACTTACAATACTTAGTCTTGCCATTGTGTGGCGCCGGCACTATTGGCGTGCTTTGGGCAAACTTAGAGCCACAATCATTAGAGCTGGGGCTTATATGGGCGGCAGTGGGAGCATTGTATTTGGCTTTACGGAGTTTCCGTTTACGCCGTGCAGTAGAGCTATAAAATTAGTGAGTGTCATGGCTCATAGATGCACAGCTATAACTAAAGATGTGTAGTAGATCTAAGGGCCGTGAGTTGTAATCCTCTAATAAAATCTTCCAATAAAAAGACCCGCATTCGCGGGTCTTTTGTTATCTATCAGTTCGTTATTATTGCAGCAACACATTGAACTTAAGCAAGGTTTCAACGCCACTTGGTGTATTCACTGTTAGTACCACTTGGCTGCTAGCGGTTTCAGTATTCTTGAGGAAAAAGTCCGCCATACTTGCATTAGCATCATTCGTTTTAGGCACAGTATAGGTTGTTGATAGCAATTCCCCTTTATCCGCATCGATATTAAGCGTTGTACTAGAGGGCATAATTTGATCTGCACTGTCGTAGAACTTTACGGTAAATTCGGATGTTTGCCCTGCAGGAATTGCCGTTAAAGACTCAAGATTGTTGAGAATATTTTGACCTAGGCGATCTTCATATACTTTGACACCATCTTGCCATAGGGAGAAATAGGCTTTTGAGCCAGACATTATCATCACAACTGCTTTACGAACATAAGTCTTATTCGCTTGTCCTGTCCCGCAGAGTGCGCCTTGACATTGAGGGCCGTTAAACTTGCCATCGGCACCTTTATAGGTGTCGCTAGCGAGGTTATCGAAATAGCGTTCACCACTATCATAGGCGAAGTTTTCGTTATCATCGCGAAAGGCTGTCGGCAAATCGCTAAAGCCTGAGTTGTGGAAGGTTTCTACATCTAAGCCGTTACCACTGCAAGCCACAGGAACACCATTTATCAAGCAAGCTTTTGCAATGGCGCTACCATCGGCCGAATCAAATTGGTTGTTACCATTGGTGTCGAAAAAGGTTTCGTGACCTAAAGCGTAGGCTAATACTGTTATGCGATGGTCTTGAGGTCTTGGATCGCTTGATGTCCAAGTCACACTGCAGACACCATTTTGAGTTAAGCAGCTTGGCTCTATTTGGCCGCCTTCACTGGTGAAGTTGACTGTTGTGTCATTGGGCGCAGGGTTGCCAAAACTATCAGACAGTCTTGCTGTCACTGTGACTTTCTCACCATCAATATTACCCGCTTCAGGGTTGGCATTACTCGTCGCTAAACTAAATCCAAGTTGTTGAGGTAGACCAGTATTCACGGTTAACTGTTCAGATTGGCTAGTGATGACTTCTTTAGTATCAGTATCAACAGCAGTGGCGACCACGCGCACAGGCGTGGGTACTGTGCCGGATAATACGCGCACACTGGCGATGCCTTGGGAGTTAGTCAGGCTTTGCGCATTCGCAGTGCCATTGGCAAAACTTAAACCACCGACAACCGTATCTAAGGTAAAGCTGACATTCTGTTGCGCTGCAGGTTGGCCATTGGCGCTGGTGACTTTGAAGCTGACTAAAGAGGATTCGCTTGAACCCGTACCGCCCGCACCTTTGATGCGAATTTGTGCAGGCTCTGCCGACTCAAAACTTAAGCTAGCAAGCGTTTGGCGTTGTAGAGTAAATGGGAAATTTGCCGTTAACGTCTGATTGCCAGCTACGGTTGTGGCGATGATTTGGTCGCTACGTTCACTGTTGCCACTGCAACTTGTGTCTTGGAAGGTCGAGCTCGCATTACCCGATAAAGTTGTAACTGGGGTATCGAGTGTGGCGCTATTGTTTGTGGTGCAATCTGAGCTAAAGCTGATGGAAGAGGGTGTTTGTACTCGCGTAACCGTGCCGTCATTGGCCTCTAATACTAAACTTGCACTTACACCAAAACTACCGCCTGCGCTGATTTTATATTTGCCATTGGCATCGGCCGTTAAGGTGCTCGCCAATTGACCTTCGGTAAAGACTGCGCCATTGAATGAGCCGAGTTTTAGCGTGCCTTCTTGATTGACGGCATCTTTACTCAACACTTCATACAAACTGCTGGTTTGCAGCGATTGACCTTGATAGTCCACAGTGACCGTTAAGGCATTTGCCCCTAATTCAGTTGCACTTGGCGTATAGGGTACCTGCGCAATACCTTGAGTGTTGGTCAGCGCACTGGCAGGATTGAGCGCCGCTGAACCTGCAGTAAAGGTGACTTTAGCGCCTTCGATACCTTTGCTTTCGCTATCGAGCAATATGGCTTGTAATTGCACCGACTCATCGACTTTAAAGCGAGTGACTAAGGCTGAGCTGCTTAAAATACTGGCGCTGAGTTTAGGTGTTTCAATGGTGTTGCCATTGCCTGAACCAACGAACTCGTAGTTACGGCTTGCAGTTAATGCGTCTGCATCAGACGGCGTATAGCTCGCCGTTACCGTACCAGCTTCTGCTGTTAATGCAGGGTTAGAAATGATGACTTCAGCAACGCCATCTGCATTGGTGAGTTTTGTTGCTGGCGCAACAGTACCTAAGGTCGCAGCGAAGCTAATCAGTTGGCCGCTAAGTTTACTCGAACCCTTTTTTAAGGTAGCGACGGCACAAAAACTCGTATCGGAGGCAAAGCTTAAATTGGTGGTTGCATCGGCGCACTTGCCGTTAACTACAGTTTTATAGCCCAGCGTTAAGCTGTAGCTGTCTGTTGTTCCGTCAGTGTCGGTGCCATCAGCTGCGCCATTACAACCACTGAGCGCTAATGCGCCCAGTAATACCCAAGAAAATACCGATAACGTTTTGCTAAGTCGCATAAGCAACATCCTTGTGGGGCTGAAGTTAATTAGTCTTGGATTTCGCTGCGTAGATATTTAAACAGCTCTTTAGATGATTTTGATTCAGGGCCTTTGGCCAGTTCTTTGGTGGCTTGACGCACCAAAGTACGCAGTTTTTGTCTGTCTAATTGCGGATAATGCTCGACGACAGTTTGAATCTCATCATCACCTTGGGTGAGTAAGCGTTCACGCATTTTTTCGAACATCTGCAACTTCGCGGTCTCGTTGTTGTTTTTATTCAACACGATAGCGAGTGAAGCCTTGATTGGCTCAATATCAAAATTACGCATCAATTTGCCGATATACTGCATGTGACGACGATACGCCTCAGTATTGACCTTGATTTTACGTGTTTGCAGGATAGCGTCGTACAAAAACTCATCCAGCTCGATTTTATCTAGCTGAGTCTTGCTCAGTGAAACAAGCTCCATACCGACTTTTTGCACGGCTTCGCTATCACGCTTGTCCGTTGTTTTGCTGCTGACATAATCTTCATCTATGTCGTAGGGCTGTTTAAAATGTTCTGAATCACCAACAATCTTCATATAGATAAAACCTCAAGTAAATAACTGGCTAATAATAACATCTCCAGCCAAAAATCGCCTAGGTGAATGTGTTTATACCCAAGCTACCTGAATATACGAGTTTCAGAGCGCCTAGGGTGCTTCAATTCAAGGCGCAGCAATGACAGAATGTCGGCCACCTTTTGAATTGATGCAACACGGAAGTGGAGTGCCCTAGGCGCTCCGTCCCGGCGGGTTTTAACGCACTTTATGCTGTGTTGGTTATTTTTAACTTAGCCCGCTAGGTCTGCAAATAACCGCCTTGCCTAAAGTGCGTTAAACTCCCGCTGAATCCTGCATCTTCAGGTTGTTTGGGTATAGGATACGCTCTCAAGCCTAAGTCCGCCGCGAATAATTAATGTGAATGGGATTTGTGTTTGTTATGCTACGGCAATTGCCGACAACGAAAGAGTAGCTTTGTGTCTTTGAACAGAATCGATAGTGAATTGGGCGCGCTGAAAGATGCGGTGGCCGTGGCGCTGGAATATGCCAACAAATTAGGAACTAACGCTGCCGAAGTGGCGATCAGTAAACAACAAGGTTTGTCGGTTTCTACCCGTTTAAAAGAAGTTGAAACCGTTGAATTTAATAAAGATGGTGCCTTAGGAATTACGGTTTACCGCGATGGTTGCAAGGGCAGTTCATCGACGTCAGATTTAAGTCCAGAGGCCATTGCCCTCGCGGTGAAAGCGGCCGACGATATCGCCCGTTATACTTCTCCGGATCCATTCAGTGGTCTTGCCGATAAAGCCTTGATGGCAAATCAGATCCGCGATCTTCAACTGTATTATCCACAAGATATTTCCCCCGATGAGTTAGCGCAACTGGCGATCCGCGCCGAAACTGCGGCGCTCGATGCCGATCCACGTATCAATAATTCCGATGGCGCCAGTGCCAATGCTCACACTGCGGTTAAAGTGTATGGCAACAGCCACGGTTTCTTAAACGGGTATTGCAGCTCGCGTTATAGCTTGAGTTGCAGCGTGATCGGTGAAGATAGCGAAGGCAATATGCAACGGGATTACGATTACACTATCGCCCGTAAATTCAGCGAGATGCTTGCACCTGAAACGGTAGGTTTAAAGACCGCCGAGAAGACAGTAAGTCGCCTCGGTGCACGCAAGATCGCGACGACGCGTTTACCCATTTTATTAGCGCCAGATATCGCCACAGGGTTAATCGGCCACTTTATCGGTGCGATCAGCGGTGGCAGTTTATACCGTAAATCCAGTTTCTTATTGGATTCGATCAACACCCAAATCTTCCCCGATTGGTTCAATATCGAAGAGCAGCCGCATTTATTGGGCGCATTGGCAAGCGCGAACTACGACAGTGAAGGTGTGGCGACCCAAGACAGACGCATTATTGACCGCGGCATGTTAGAAACCTATTTGCTGACCAGCTACTCGGCGCGCAAGTTAGGCTTAACCAACACGGGCCATGCGGGCGGTATTTATAACTGGACGCTCGGCCACACAGGCCAAACCTTCGACGAATTGGTGAAAGACATGGGCACAGGTTTGATTGTGACCGAAGTCATGGGCCAAGGCGTGAACATAGTAACGGGCGATTATTCCCGTGGTGCGGCCGGTTTCTACGTTGAAAACGGTGAGATCCAATATCCAGTGGAAGAGATCACTATCGCGGGTAACTTAAAAGAGATGTTCCGTGGTGTACAAGCCGTGAGTAAGGATTTTGATTTGCGCTCATCGATTCGTACAGGCGGCATCTTGTTATCTGAAATGAAGATTGCGGGCAACTAATCCATAGTGTCACTCGTTCAGCCGTGCTGCATAGTGCGCTTAAGTCGTCTCAGTGCTTTAGTGCCAGTACTTTAATGTTAGTAGCATGAATGTGGTTTGAGCATAAAAAAGGGCAAGCGATTAATCACTTAATCTGCTTGCCCTTTTTGTTTAACGTTCGGATTAGATCTGTTCGACCTAAAAAGCCGTGCAGTTAAAAACCATATGGTTAAAAACAGTGCCTTTAAAATCAGTTGTTAAAACGCATAGCTTGCGCTGAGTTCAAACGAGCGACCTGCACCGGCAATCTGGTTAAAGCCATTGGTATTATCGGCCTTAAATTCAGCCACACTCACGCCGCCCAGTGGCAGCTCATAGTAGCTGTCGAACAGATTATTCACGGCGAAGGTAACAGTCAGATCCTGCCACTTCATACTGCTGTTCAAATTGAGCAAGGAGTAGCTGTCGGTTTCATTTTCAAGGCGGCGGTCATCTACGCGATCTTTGGTCGCAACCCATTGCCATGAAAGACTGTTTTCCCACTGACCTAACTGATGTTGCAGTGCCAGCTCAGTTTGCAACGGCTTGATTTGATATAAAGGTTCATCACCTTCATCTCGCTCGCCACGGGTTACATTCACTTTGCCTAACACTTGCCATTTACCTGTGCTGGTTTCGGCAAACTGGTAGAGCGCATTAAAACGTGCGCCATAGAGATTGGCATCTAAGTTAGTGAATTGGAGAATATTGCGTTTGCCATCAGGCGAACTGGTGCGATTGAAGCTACCAATGACTTCTGCATCGACATAGTCAGTCACTGCTGTGTACCAAGCTGTGGTCGAAACTTGCCAGCTATCATCGTTATATTTGTAGGCTGCGCTCAGGGTATGGGCGGTTTCTGGTTTAAGATCCGGATTACCCACATAACCATTACCATCACCATACCAACCTATCATAGTGGTCGCCATAGTGCCGCGGCCCCAGCTGTAACGTTCGTATAGATTCGGTGCACGATTCTTGCGGGCTAAACCAAACTCAAGTTGTTGATTAGTAGATAATTGATAGCGCGCCAGCAAGGTGGCATCGATCAGATTATCATCACGTTTTCTGTCCATCGCATTAAAGGCTTTTGCCGCTTCTGCGTCGACATTAGGCATGCCCATCATAGGCATGTTGCTATAGGCTTGGACTTCACCGGTATTGGTGGTGACATACTCAAAGCGAACACCCGCCGATAACCACCAGCTTTGACTTAAATCTTGCTGCCATTCGCCATAAACGGCGGCGCGGCGGCGTTCACCATCGTTGATGTTGATGTAGTCATTGGGCGCCATCATAGTGCCAGGCACCGCAGGCCAAACATCGTCGAGCTGGTAGCTATAGTATTCTTGGCCGACCAGTAAGGTGCTGTCATCACCCATTGGCAAGCGCCAGTGTAGTTGATAGCTGTAGTCATCACCTTCAGTGTTCATTGGCATCTTGCCGGTTTTTTCTGGGGTGAAAAAGCCCATCTCGTGTTTCACGCCGTGCCAGTTTACTTGGGCACTGAATTCACCGTCATCGTCGAGTTTGAGTTGATAACGGGCGAGGGCACCGTAACTCTTGTTATCCGTCATATCCATGTATTGGTTAGCAAAACCTTGGAATGGAATATTTTGGTGGGTCAATTTGATGGCAACTTCTTGAGTCTCATCGCGCCATGCGGCGGTCAGTGCATGGTTTTGTGCGCGGTACAGGGTATCGATGACTTTATCGCCATTGCCGTCTTTATAGCTGTTGGCATCTTCATAGGCGCCTTGATAGCTAAGACTGACATTTTTGCTGGCGACTGTGGCGTTGGTGCCGAGTAATAAGGTGTCACTCACACTGCGGTATCCAGTTGAAATATCGCCACTATTCCACTTGATAGCCTCGCTTTCACCAAATTTAGGATTAAGGCTGCTGACTTTGATTACACCCGCAATATTGTCTCCACCGGCACTGACTGGCGATACGCCCGCAATGACTTCGGCTGTGGTGATTTGATTGGCGGAGATATAGGACAGCGGTGGATTCATTTGGTTTGCACAGGACGCGGTAATGTCTGCTCCATCAACCAGCACTTTGATGCGATCGCCCATCATGCCATTGAGGATAGGTAGGGCCGATACGCCGCCCGCTTCGGAGAAATCGACTCCTTGCCCTTTCAGTAGATTTTCAGCCGAGCCTAATGCGTTACGGTTTTCGGTCTGTTGGCCATGGACCTCTAAGCGTTCAATATTGGCTAATTCGCTATCGTCAGCCATGGCCTGTGGCGCTAGCGATAAGCCCATGGCGATTGCGAGGGATGAGGAAATTACTGAAGTTTTAAACGGGTGAGATAAATACGCAGAATTTGCAGCCATCTTATTGTCTTCCATTCACTTGGATTAATTGCGCTGCATTATAAAGAGCATCTCAGTGTGGCAGGTGCGGCATATTGTCGCAGAGGGTAACAAAGCGAGTTAAAACATCAGAATATGGCTTGAGCAGAAGACAAGTTTTCCACTTTTAATCAGTTAGAACATGATTCGCTTAACTCTTTATTGGTACCTCAATTGATAAGGGGTCCAATAGAACTCTGCGTTAGCGGTACTTTTTGTGATTTAAGCTAGCCAAAATACTTGCTATACAAGCGCTGAGTTTCACCTTGGGAATCCATGGCGGCGAGTGCTTTGGCAAATTCAAAGACTTTAGAATCTGGTGTTAACACTGTGGGACTGTTATCTGGGCTGATGGGGATATCAGCGCGATAGTTGGGGTTGTGTCTACCGCGGTAGTAGCGGCTTTTTTTCGAGAAACCGAGGTACATTTCCTGCGGTAATTCGCTGTAGTGATAGTGGAGTTTAAACTGGCTTTGGTCACGATTTTTGAGGTAATAATGCAAAGTGGTTTGATCATAAATAAAAAAGTCCCCTTGGTTTGAAAGCAAATAATCCAAGGCTTTAGGGACGGTTAACTCAGGCGGTTTGCGTACCTTGATTTTGTCGGGTAAGCCGCCAAAGTCATAACTGCCGGGGGCGATTAAGAGGGTCATCTCATTATGGGCTAACTGTTCAATGGAGCGAATATCGGCGGCGCCAGCACGGCTAATGCCAATCGCACGTTGTGAAAGTCCATTGGGGATAAAATGCGCGTATTGAGCCCGCTCTTCGGTGAAATTAAGGCCGGGATAAAAATCGATATTGCCGAGTTTGAGATCCCGCAGAATACGTAATTTAGGTGCGCGCACCACATTGAGTTTGCAGCCAATCTTGTCCGCCGCCGCTTGGTAGAGTTCGTGATAAAATCCCGTGTTATTGGACTCGTCGCCAATAAAGGGTAAGCGTTCGCTGGTGCGATACCCCATAGTCATCACGCAGGAGTCTGAACTGGAAAAAGCACTGGCAAGCGGTGCTTGAAGCGTTATCAGTAAAAGCAGTGCACCGAGCCAAGATTGAGCGACTAACACGGATGTCAAATTGATCTCCTTATCTGTCGATTACAAAGTGTAACCTGAGTGCCAATAAAGGTTATGGCAAAGTCCACTCACTAAACCTATTAATAGAATCTTATTGATTATTAAGCTAATATATTATTTTTGTTTGAATAATCTATCATACTTTCCTAC
>NZ_JAGTUL010000159.1:0-255 GCF_018224605.1 Shewanella sp. M16
GACTCAGTGAAGTTGAAATTGCGGTGAAGATGCCGTATACCCGCGGCTAGACGGAAAGACCCCGTGAACCTTTACTATAGCTTGGCACTGAACATTGAACCTACATGTGTAGGATAGGTGGGAGACTATGAAGTTGTGACGCTAGTCATGATGGAGTCGTCCTTGAAATACCACCCTTGTAGTTTTGATGTTCTAACCTAGGTCCCTTATCGGGATTAGGGACAGTGCCTGGTGGGTAGTTTGACTGGGGCGGTC
>NZ_JAGTUL010000160.1:0-255 GCF_018224605.1 Shewanella sp. M16
TACGCTTAGTCGCTTAACCATACAACCCAAATGAGTTTCACTCACCTGCGCCGCATTGCGACCAGCTTGGTTTTACTTGTCTCACTTCTGACCAAAGAAGTGGACGCGCCTTAGACGTAAACTATGCCACTAAGCATAATTTACTATTGAATATTCAAGACACTTAATAAAGTGTTTGAGAACTCATGTTCAATGCTTTCGCATTAAACGTTTTGTAATTAATCACATGACAGACTCATGCAATTAAATACTATC
>NZ_JAGTUL010000161.1:0-255 GCF_018224605.1 Shewanella sp. M16
GCTTGTAAGCTGGCTTGCTCGCTGAAAGGCTTAGTGTGGCTTGCTGGGGTAGTGATTGAGTGTGTCATGGGCTGCTTGCTCCGTTTGGGGTCTATCATCTTCGTTTTCGCCTGACGTCCTGCTCGCTCGCCATCGTTCTGATTGACAAGGGCGCGCAGCGGCGAAGCGAACCCTTGGCAAGCGGGTTGTGGTGAGCGACAGATAAGACGGAAGCGTAAACGAAAGGGATAGCACCAGGAGCGGCCATGATGCCGA
>NZ_JAGTUL010000162.1:0-255 GCF_018224605.1 Shewanella sp. M16
TACGCTTAGTCGCTTAACCATACAACCCAAATGAGTTTCACTCACCTGAGTCGCATTGCGACCAGCTTGGTTTTACTTGTCTCACTTCTGACCAAAGAAGTGGACGCGCCTTAGACGTAAACTATGCAACTAAGCATAATTTACTATTGAATATTCAAGACACTTAATAAAGTGTTTGAGAACTCATGTTCAATGCTTTCGCATTAAACGTTTTGTAATTAATCACATGACAGACTCATGCAATTAAATACTATC
>NZ_JAGTUL010000163.1:0-255 GCF_018224605.1 Shewanella sp. M16
CACTGTGCACCATCTCATTCACCTGTTTTGTGTCATGTACATTCGCTGGGGTCACTTTGGCCGCCACGATTCCGCCTTGATGATTCACAATCAAATGCAGCTTAAAGCCATAGAACCAACCCATGGTGCCTTTACCTCTGCACGCCAGTCCCGCTAAGGTTTTTTGGCGATGAATACGTAGGTTATGACACACTTTGATGCTGGTTAAATCAACAAATTCGATGCCAGTAGGGTCACTCTTAAGGCTGGCAAAGT
>NZ_JAGTUL010000164.1:0-255 GCF_018224605.1 Shewanella sp. M16
ATCGCAATTAAGCGATGATTTTAGCTACTACACCAGCACCAACTGTACGACCACCTTCACGGATTGCGAAGCGTAAACCTTCGTCCATCGCGATTGGGCAAATCAGAGTCACTACCATTTTGATGTTGTCGCCAGGCATTACCATCTCTACGCCTTCTGGCAGTTCGATAGTACCGGTTACGTCAGTTGTACGGAAGTAGAACTGTGGACGGTAGCCTTTGAAGAATGGAGTGTGACGTCCGCCTTCTTCTTTTG
>NZ_JAGTUL010000165.1:0-255 GCF_018224605.1 Shewanella sp. M16
GGTGACAATAGCCTTGTGGAACCACCTGATCCCATCCCGAACTCAGAAGTGAAACGCAAACGCGCCGATGGTAGTGTGGGGTCTCCCCATGTGAGAGTAGGTCATCGCCAAGCATCCAAATAAACACCAAAGCCCTAGCCTAAACCGCTAGGGCTTTTGTGCTTATACGCTTCGCGAAAACTTATCTCGATGTCGGTCAATAAATGTTCCTCCAATATTGACACTTCCACCATCCATGGCGGTCGCCCGCCGCTA
>NZ_JAGTUL010000166.1:0-255 GCF_018224605.1 Shewanella sp. M16
CAATCTTGGTATCAATCACCACGTCCTGGGTGACGGTCTTGCTGTTGCCAGCCAGGTCGGTGACGGTGGCGCTGACAGGGTAAGTGCCATCGGCCAAGGTGGTGCCGGTTAAGTCGATGCTCCAGTTACCGCTGGCATCAATCACCAAGCCGTTGGCGGTGGTGTACACCACGCCATTGATGGTGACGGCCAAGGTGCTGTTGTCACCCAAATCGACGGTACCTTTGAAAATCAGGGTGTTGTCATTGGTGATGA
>NZ_JAGTUL010000167.1:0-255 GCF_018224605.1 Shewanella sp. M16
CGAAGGTCCCCTCCTTTCCCCCGTAGGGCGTATGCGGTATTAGCAGTCGTTTCCAACTGTTATCCCCCTCGACTGGGCAGATCCCTAGGCATTACTCACCCGTCCGCCGCTCGCCACCTCAGGAGTAGACTCCCTTGTGCTGCCGCTCGACTTGCATGTGTTAGGCCTGCCGCCAGCGTTCAATCTGAGCCATGATCAAACTCTTCAATTAAAGTTTTGTTGTTTGACTGACGTCAAACGGCTCAATGAATTCTA
>NZ_JAGTUL010000168.1:0-255 GCF_018224605.1 Shewanella sp. M16
CAAACACTTTATTAAGTGTCTTGAATATTCAATAGTAAATTATTCTTTATTGAATAGTTTACGTCTAAGGCGCGTCCACTTCTTTGGTCAGAAGTGAGACAAGTAAAACCAAGCTGGTCGCAATGCGGCGCAGGTGAGTGAAACTCATTTGGGTTGTATGGTTAAGCGACTAAGCGTATACGGTGGATGCCTTGGCAGTCAGAGGCGATGAAGGACGTAGTAACTTGCGAAAAGCGTTGGCGAGCTAGTAACAAG